>CAZUDC010000097.1:0-4486 GCA_964619105.1 uncultured Ruminococcus sp. | reverse complement strand
GGATAAAAGAGGTCAATACCTTTGAGCGTCAGCTTACTGATGATGGCTATCTTGTGATAAAGCTTTTTCTCCATATCTCACGTCAGGAGCAGAAAAAGCGTTTCCTGAAGCTTAAGGAGGACAGCGCTACAAAGTGGCGTGTTACCGAGCTTGATAAAAAAAGAAATAAGAATTACGATACCTATTACAAGCGGTTTGATGATATGCTTATAAAGACGAATACCCCATGCTGTCAGTGGAAGGTAATTGATACTACCGACCGCCAGTTTACACGCTTTCAGGTGTTAAATATCCTTGTAAGTCAGATCACAAACGCTGTAAATACACAGAAAATAGCAGATAGCTCTCTTCTTCATGAGAATGCTACCTATTCGCCTGTGCCGAAGCTCGCAGACGTCAGACTTGAAGGAAAAATCATTCAGCCGACAAAGTATTTTGAGGAGCTGAAAAAGGCACAGAAGGAGCTTGCGAAAATTCACGGCAAGCTCTATAAGAAGAAGCTACCTGTTGTTATGGTTTTCGAGGGCTGGGACGCAGCAGGAAAGGGCGGAGCGATAAAGCGTATAGGTACTGCTCTTGATCCAAGAGGCTATGAGGCAGTTCCGATCGCCGCACCTGACCGTAATGAGCTGGAGCATCATTATCTGTGGAGATTCTGGAACAGACTTCCGAAAACCGGGCATATCACAATTTTTGACCGTTCATGGTATGGACGCGTTATGGTTGAGCGTATCGAAAGACTTACCTCGGAGGAACGCTGTAAAATGGCATTCTGTGAGATAAACGAGTTTGAAAAGGAGCTTGCGGACAGCGGCGTTATAGTCCTGAAATTCTGGCTTCATATAGATAAGGACGAACAGCTCCGCAGATTCAACGAGCGTCAGAATACTCCGTCAAAGCAGTGGAAAATAACCGATGAGGATTGGCGTAACCGAGAAAAATGGGACGCTTATGAAAAGGCTGTCGATGAAATGCTGCAAAGGACCTCAACAGAAACAGCTCCGTGGAACATTATCGAAGCTAATAATAAAATGTATGCAAGGCTAAAAATAATGAATATAATCATTGATGAGCTTAATTCCGTAATAAAAGGAAAATGAGCTTTGCCGTCCGTTAAGATTACCGAAACGGACGGTGTTTTTTTAGCAAATTGATAAAAATTGGTCTTATTAGCTGAATAATTTGTATAAAAAGGGTATTGAATAAATACAGAATAAAACGTATAATATCTATATAATGTCTGTTCAACATCCGAAAAAGTGCGCAGAAGCTTTGCCTGGGAGAAATTTTTTCGGTTGTTGGGTGCAGGAATTTTTGCTTTTTTTCCTAAAATTTCTTGCACTTGCCGCCCACAGTGGAGGCAAAAGCAGACATCAATCAGGGAGTTATTGAGTAAGCACTATATATGTTGAAAAGAGTTATTAGATTATGAGGTGATCCTATGAATACTTTCAAGGTTGTGATTTCAGTCGTTTTGTGCGCAGCTGTTCTCGCAATGTCAGGATGTGTACGTGCGTCGAAGCAGTCATTGGTCATGGCAACAAATGCGGAGTTTCCACCGTATGAATATTATGACGAAAATAATAATATTGTCGGAATCGACGTGGAGATCGCACAGGCTATCGCCGACGAGCTTGGCTGTAAGCTTGAAATAATTGATATGGATTTTGGGTCAATAATCCCTGCAATAGAGAATGGAAAGGCTGATATAGCTGTTGCTGCCATGTCCGTTACCGAAGAAAAGCTTGAACTGGTCGACTTCAGTGAGCCTTATGCGACAGCCTCACAGCTTATTATAGTGAAAGAAGGCTCGCAGATAGGCTCCGTTTCCGATCTCGGCGGAAAGAGGATCGGAGTTCAGATATATACAACTGGCGAAGTATATGCAAATGATATCGAGGACGCAACCATAGAACGCTTCAATAAGGGCAGTGATGCTGTTGACGCTCTTATCGCCGGAGATATTGACGCAGTTGTCATTGACGGAGAGCCTGCAAAGGTTTTTGTTGAGGGAAATGAAGGACTTGTTATAATAGATGAGCCTCTTACCGAGGAGGAGTATGCTATAGGTGTTGCTAAGGATAATTCAAGACTTCTCAAAAATGTAAATTCTGCAATTGAATCGCTCAAGCAGTCAGGCAAGCTTGAAAGAATTACAGAAAAGTACATAAATGCAGAATGAAAAGTGACAGAATTGTTGCAATTTGTATACAAATGCTGTTATTTTGTTGACTTTTGAAGAAAATGCTGTTATGATTTTAAAAGAGAAAATTATGCCCGAAGGGAGGAAGTATTATGAGTGAATTTAATCTTTGCTATGGCTGTATGAATCCGAAATCAGAAGGAGAAATATGTGAAATATGCGGCTATGGTGAAAATTCTCCCGTTCTTCCGTCTTATCTTGCACCGGGAGTTATGCTTCGCGACAGATATGTTGTCGGCAAGCTGCTTTCGTATAATGGTGAAAGTGCAAATTATATAGGCTTCGATACTATTACTCAGAGTAAGATCGTTATCAAGGAATATATGCCCGATACGCTTTGCCGCAGAGAGCAAGGGAACAGTGTTATCGATGTTGAACCTGAATGTGTGGTTCAGTATAAATCTCTGATGTCGGATTTTGTAGAATTGAATAAGACTCTTTCAAAAATGCGCAGCCTCAGTCATATCATCCCTGTTATGGATATGTTCGGAGATAATAATACAGGCTATGTTGTACTTGCTTATTTTGAGGGCATCACACTCGAAAAATATATCGACAGAAACGGCGGCAGATTGACCTGGGAAACTGTACGCAGGTTCTTTCCGCCTATTTTTACAACGGTGTCGCTCGTCCATAATGCAGGCCTTATACACAGGGGAATATGTCCGGATAACATACTAATAGGTGAAAATGGAGATATAAAGCTCACAGGCTTCGCCATTTCCGATGAGAGAACTGCCAATACCGAAATTGCAACGGAGCTTTTCAGCGGATATGCTGCTCCCGAGCAGTATAATTCTTTTGCGCGTCAAGGGATCTGGACGGATGTTTATGGTATGTCTGCACTTCTGTATAAGGCTATGACAGGAGTTACGCCGATTGACGCAGCTTCAAGACTTACGGACGATACCCTGGTAAATCCGACAGAGCTTGTTCCCGAAATTCCTGAAAGCGTTTCAAATGTTATTATGAGTGGTTTGGAGCTTGACGGCGAAAAGAGAATACAGACCGTTACAGAGCTTGTTACAAGGCTTTTTGAGCCTGATTCCGATGGGATCGGAAGACTTTCTTCATCAAGCACACAAACTATTATGATACCCAAGGAGGCTTTAAGAGCAAGCCGCCAGCCTTCAAGGCCCGTAAAAAAGAAAAAGCCAAGCAGACACGGGATTTTTATAGCAGTAATGGCTGTTGTGCTTGGATTGGGTATGTTCTTCCTGCTTATGCTGATGTTTATGTGGGGGAATAACGACAGTCAACAGTCGGACGATGTCGGTCATATCTCTTCAGGCTCAACAGGAGAAATCACCGAAATGACGACTCTTCCGCCGCTTACGGAAATGACGGAGAGGACTGTTTCCGAATCGGATATCAGCCTTGATAGAAACAAGACTATTTACGTTATGAACGATATTACAGGCAAAAACTTTGATATTATTCAGCGTTCGGATAATTACAGCAGCCTAGTATTTAATCCGATATATGAATATAATGACGAGTATGCAAAGGGAATCATATTCGAGCAGTCAATTGAAAAAAATTCCAATTATGAAGCAGGTACAGAGATAATCGTAAAGGTAAGTATGGGGGCGAAATATGTTGTTGTTCCCGATTTTGTATCGCTTTCAAAGAAGGATTATTTCGCAATGCTCAGCGAGCTTGGGATCAAATATGAGGAAGAGCTTATCGAAACGGACAGCGTTAAGGAAGGTTATGTTGTAAAGCTCAGCAAGGAAGCAGGCGAGAAGATTGATGTTGAAATAGGCGAGGTGCTGACGGTTTATATTGCTAAAAAGCCTCCCGAAGCTGAAACGGAGTTTGAGGAAGAAGAGGAGATCACGGAGGACGACAGCGGACTTGAACCCGATATATTTATAGATATTATCGATTGATATATGCTGATCAAGGCAAAAATGCTTTGATCAGTTTTTTTATCATATATGTACTTTTGAAAAGCATATACTGTACAGAATCAGGAATCCGCTGACTAAAGAAACGTATAGATCAGCGGTTCCTTATACTGAACATCATTTAAAATTTGAAAAAAATCAAGCCGACAAGCTTGAATATATGCGATTTCGGCGCAGATTTTTTTCTGTATTTTTTTGGTGTTTAGTATTAGACTCGGTATTTTACTGCGAAAGGCATTTTGATGAAAAAACAAAGCTTTTTGAGCGGTTCGCTGATACTTATTGCTTCTGCCACTCTTTCCAAGGTCATAGGAGCTATATTCCGCATACCATTGGCGAATATGCTCGGCGGTGAGGGTATGGGGTATTTTTC
>CAZUDC010000096.1:0-4548 GCA_964619105.1 uncultured Ruminococcus sp. | reverse complement strand
ATATATATTTGTGATATAAAGCATAACATAAAATTATGGTAAGATGAGAACAACAATAACGCAGTTTTTGAAGGAAAAAAATTTTTGTAAAATTAAAAAAACTCTTGACAATGCTTTAAAGCTGTGATATAATCAAAACAATTTAATAAAAACAAATTCAGTGAGCAAGGGTAAGTAGTGCTGTTGGTGGAGTTCAGAGAGTCTGCGGTTGGTGTGAGCAGGTCTTACGAATGGTATGAATGGACTTGTGAGAAGCAAGGGGGAATTTGAATATTCGCTGTTTATGCGGTTTCTTAGTATCCCGAGCCGAGTTTCCTGCGTTAGTGGATAGGGTATTAATGCGATGGCGGCGTACTTGAATTATTGTAAAAAGCTGTACCGCATTTGTATTCCGCAAAGGCGGATTTTTTATTCGTGAATCAGGGTGGCACCACGAGAATCATCGTCCCTGACCTTTTACAGGTCGGAGATATGGTTCTTTTTTTGTGGCTTTATGGAGGTAATTAAAATGAGTGAAAAAAAAGGAAGATACGGTATCTACGGAGGGCAGTATGTGCCTGAGATCGTTATGAACGCTGTTACCGAGCTTGAAGAGGCTTATAACAGATATAAGAACGATTCCGAATTTATTGCAGAGCTGAAAAAGCTTTACCGTGATTATGCAGGCAGACCATCTATGCTCTATTATGCGGAAAAAATGACAAATGATCTTGGTGGAGCTAAGATCTATCTCAAGCGTGAGGATCTTAATCATACAGGCTCACATAAAATCAATAATGTTCTTGGACAGATTCTTCTTGCAAAGCGTATGGGGAAAAAAAGGATCATTGCCGAAACAGGTGCAGGTCAGCACGGAGTAGCAACAGCAACAGTCTGTGCGTTACTCGGTCTTGAATGTCAGGTTTATATGGGTGCGGAGGACGTTAAACGTCAGTCGCTCAATGTTTACAGAATGAATCTGCTCGGAACTAAGGTCATTGCTGTTGAAAGCGGAACGCAGACGCTGAAAGATGCTATAAATGAAGCTATGCGTGATTGGTGTACAAATATATCAACAACATTTTATTGCATAGGCTCAGTAATGGGACCTCATCCATATCCGCAGATGGTTCGTGATTTTCAGAAAATTATTTCCGAGGAAATAAAGTCGCAGATGCTTGAGCTTGAGGGCAGACTTCCGGACTGTGTTGTTGCCTGTGTCGGCGGCGGCTCAAATGCAATGGGTTCATTCTATAATTTTATCGATGATAATGAAGTTCGTCTTGTTGGTGCGGAAGCGGCGGGAAAGGGAATAGATACCAAGTTCCATGCGGCAACTATCGCTAAAGGTTCGGTGGGTATCTTCCATGGTATGAAATCCATCTTTTTGCAGAATGAATTTGGTCAGATAGACCCTGTTTATTCTATTTCCGCGGGACTTGATTATCCGGGAATAGGTCCTGAACATGCTTATTTATGGGAAACTAAACGTGCAGAATATCTTGATATTACAGATGAAGAAGCAGTGTCTGCTTTTGAATATCTTTCACGCACGGAGGGAATTATACCTGCTATCGAATCCTCACACGCTGTTGCAGCGGCTATGAAGATTGCCACGAAAATGGATAAGGAACAGATAATGGTTATCACTATTTCAGGCAGAGGCGATAAGGATGTTTATTCTATCGCTAAATATCGCGGTGTTGACATCAGTGAATCATAAGGAGGCTTTTTATGAACAGAATAAATGATTGTCTTTCAAGGCTTAAGGCAGAGGGTAAAAAGGCGCTTGTTACATTTATAACAGCAGGCGACCCATCTATGGAAACAACAAAAGAGCTTGTTCTTACAATGTTTGAGAACGGAACTGATATTGTTGAGATCGGCGTGCCTTTTTCCGATCCGATTGCAGAGGGAAAAAACATTCAGGAAGCAAGCTTACGTGCTTTGGCAAGCGGAAAAACAAACCTCAACACAATTTTTGAGCTTGTAAAGGAGCTGCGCAAAAAAACGCAGAAGCCGCTTGTGCTTATGATGTATGTGAATTCCATTTTTCGCTATGGTACGGAAAGGTTTTTTATGCTTTGTAAGGAAAATGGAGTTGACGGCGTTATCATACCTGATATGCCGTATGAGGAACGCAGTGAGGTACTGCCTTATGCTAAAGCAGTGGATGTTCTTACTATAAGTATGGTAACTCCTGCTTCCCATGAACGTATAAGTTCAATTGCTTCAAATTCGGAGGGATTTTTGTATTGTGTTTCACCTAACGTTGTTTCGGGTGAAAACGACATTGTTCCTGCGGATTTCAGTGATTTTATTGATGAAGTGAATGAAAGCTGTAATATACCTGCATTTATCAGCTTCGGTGTTACTTCTTCCGAACAGATAGCACAGATGAAGAATTATTTTGACGGTGTTATCATCGGAAGTGCGGTCGTTGATATTATTGCGGAGAAGAAAGAGAACAGTGTGGGATCGGTCGCAGAGCTTGTTCGCTCATTAAAATCAGCACTTGATACTTGAAATTATTAATATAATATGATATAATAACAGCAGTACCAATGAGGTGCTGCTATTATTTTTAAGGAGAATTATTTATGAGAAATATATCTTCAAAGGAGCTTTTGAAGGAATGGACAGCGGGCTGGAATGTCGGAAATTCGCTCGATGCGTGTAAATGCGGAGGACTTGAATCGGAAGAATCGTGGAACAATGCGAAAATAACGCAGAAGCTTATAGATAATGTAATTTCAGAGGGCTTTAATGTTATTAGAATACCTGTTACCTGGTCAAATCATCTTGATGAAAAAAATGTTATTGATCCTGCATGGCTCGACCGTGTGAATGAAGTTGTTGATTACGCTTATAAGCGCGGAGTTTTCGTTATTCTTGATACTCATCATGAAAATTTTACATTTACATCGGAAGAAAACTACCCAGTTGCTTCGGAAAAACTTGTTTGTATATGGAGACAGATATGCGAACGCTTTAAGGGCTATGGAGAACGTCTGCTTTTTGAGGGATTGAATGAGCCGAGAAAAAATGATATGCCCGATGAATGGCATTCCACAGATTCAGTAGCGTTTGAGGTAGTCGATAAGCTTAATAGCGACTTTGTTAAGACTGTACGTTCAAGCGGCAGAAACAACGCTGACAGACATCTTATCATTATCACCTATTGCGGTGGCTGTACTAAAGAAATCATGGAAGCTCTGACCGTTCCCGATGATGATAAGGTGGTCGTAAACGTTCATTCGTATATGCCATGGCACTTTACAGCAATGGATGATGGTGCAGAAAAATTTGACCCTGAAAATACCAAAGATACAGAAAAGCTTGACGAATGCTTTGAACTGTTGAAAAAGCATTGTACAGATAAGGGTATTCCTGCGATAATTGATGAATTTGGAGCAGTAAATCGCAGTAATAATGCTGAACGTATCAAATATATTGAGTATTTTAAGGCAAAAGCTGATAAACAGGGTATAAAATATGTCTGGTGGGATAACGGTTACAGACACAGCTTTGGACTTTTTGACCGAAAAAATGGCAAATGCTATTTTGAGGATATAGTTGCCGCCGTCTTGAAATAAGATTTTGTGCAGAAAGAACAAATTCTGGCATATAAACTGTGCAGAATGACAAAAAGTTAAAAATGATATTGACAATTTTACAGATATTTGCTATAATATATAAGCGTTGTGATGAACTTTACAATCACAACACTCGAGTTATTAGCTCAGTCGGCAGAGCATCTGACTTTTAATCAGAGGGTCTGGGGTTCAAATCCCCAATAGCTCACCAAAACACTCACTCATGTGGGTGTTTTTTTTTATTCTTTTATTTAATGTCTGCTCAACAACCGAAAAAATGCGTAGAAGCTTTGCAACGATTTTTATTGGGCAGGCTGTCGGCGGAAATGATTTCAAAAAAAGCTTCCAAGGTTATTGGAAATACCATAACAGTTTTTATGACTGTATCGGTGGTGCTTACTGCATTTCTTGTTATGCTGGCAAAGCTCGTTACAAACTTATGTCAACTCCTGAGGATGCTGTTTCGGGTATAGCTGCGTATCTGACTATATGTTTTATAGGTATTCCGTTTATCACGGCATATAATGTGTTAAGTGCTTTTTTTCGGGATATGGGTGATTCAAAAAGTCTTATGTATTTTATCGCCGTTGCTTGTTTTGCTAATAATACTTCCTGATTATTTGATCTTGGACCTGTCGGAGCGGCTCTTGGGATTACACTTTCACAAGTTATCGGCGTTATAATTGCGGTTATATTTATATATAAAAGAAAAAAGGAATTTCAGTTAAAAGGACTGACCTTATTCCTTGCAGAGCTGTTTTGGGTAATATTTTAAAAATAGGTATTCCTGTTGCACTTCAGGACGGCTTAATACAGATAGACTTTATAGTAATTGCATTTATCGCCAATAAAAAAGGTCTTAACGATTCGGCGGCAGTAGGGATAGTTAAAAAAATATGAGCTTTTTGTTCCTTGCACCCTCCTCAATGCTGTCGGCAGCGTCCGCACTTGGGACTTTGAATATAGGTGCAGG
>CAZUDC010000095.1:0-4552 GCA_964619105.1 uncultured Ruminococcus sp. | reverse complement strand
CATATCATACATATTTACAGGGTATTTATCAGCTTTAACGTTTACTACACAAAGATTTTACATAAATTTTTGTTTTTTTGCAATAAAAAAGCGGCGGCATATGCAATAATTGTCAAAGATATACAGAAACGGAGTTATTTTGTATGAAGGATCTTACCAAAGGAAAAATCAGCAGCCTTATCATAACCTTTGCGATACCGCTTGCAATAGGAAATATATTCCAGCTGCTTTACAGCTTTGCCGATGTTTTTATAGTCGGAAATACGCTTGGAAACGACGCACTTGCAGCAGTAGGCTCAACGTCAACGCTTAACGACCTTATTGTCGGGTTTCTTATCGGACTGACGAATGGTTTTGCAGTCATAACAGCGCAAAGCTTTGGAGCAAAGGACGAAAAAAAGCTTCGCAGCGCCGTTGCTCATACCTTTATTTTAGGCTTTGCTGTTTCGTTGGTGCTGACGGTTTTAAGTGTAATGCTTCTGCCGCAAATTTTTACCGCACTCAATATTCCGACTGAGCATTATGACAGTGCTTATGCCTATGCAAAAATAATTCTTATCGGAATGACAGCATCTATGGTCTATAATATATGTGCAAGCGTATTGCGGGCGATAGGCGATACGGTAACGCCGCTTATTTTTCTTATTCTTTCTTCTGTTATAAATGTTGTCCTTGATTATGCACTTATCACGCAGACTGATCTGAACGTAAAGGGGGCGGCTTATGCAACGGTTATTTCGCAGATGATCTCTGCGGTGCTTTGCCTGACCTATATGCTTGCGAAATATAAAATGCTTCGGCTTAAAGCGGAGGATTTCGCTGTTTCGGGTGATATGGTCAGGGAGCTTATGGGTAGCGGACTTTCCATGGGTTTTATGAACAGCTTTGTTGCATTCGGAACGGTCGCTCTTCAAAGCTCGATAAATACTTTTGGTACGAATATAATTGTTGCGCATACCGCCGCCCGAAAGCTGACAAGCTTCTTTATGATGCCCTTTGCCGTTTTCGGAATGACAATGGCGGCATATTGCGCCCAGAACTACGGAGCAGGCAAATACGGAAGGATACGCAGAGGAGTTTTCTTGACAGTGCTTTATGCGTGGGGCTGGTGCATACTTCTTATATTCTTCATATATGCTTTTGCGCCGCCGCTTTTACGGTTCATCACCTCAACGGACGTTCCTGCGATTATTGATACGGCTGCGCTTTATCTGCGGATAAATTGCATTTTATATTGTGTAACGGCAGTCATATCAATATTCAGAAACGCTTTGCAGGGACTTGGGGTGCATAAAACACCGATCGTTTCCAGTGCGATAGAGCTTGTCGGCAAGGTCGGAGTAGTGATAATTTTAGCTCCGAAAATAGGGTATATGGGAATTATACTTTCCGAGCCGATAGTATGGGTATTAATGGTAATTCCGCTCATAATAAGGCTTCTTGCACACCCGGCGATGAAAAAGCGTGAAGCTGATGAATGATTTTTCATCGGAATGAATACAATTTAATATAAGCTGTAAAAAAATCGCAAATGACTTGACAAGCATTTGCGACGGTGATATAATCATTGGATATCCAATTTATTAAGGAGAATCAGCTATGGGATTTATTGAGCTATTTCTTATCGGTGTAGGACTTTCTATGGACGCATTTGCCGTTGCTGTATGCAAGGGTCTGAATATGCGCGGCAAGGTCAATTATAAGCATGCAGGGATAATCGCTTTGTTTTTCGGTGGATTTCAGGCGATAATGCCACTTATCGGTTATTTCCTCGGTATCGGATTTGAAAAGTATATCACAAGAATAGATCACTGGATAGCTTTTCTGCTTCTCGGCTTTATCGGTGGAAAAATGGTCGTTGAGGCAATAAGGGAATGGAAAACCGAGGATAAGCAGGAGGAGGACAGGCTTGATATAAAGGAGCTTGCTGTACTTGCTGTTGCAACAAGCATTGACGCTCTTGCGGTCGGAATTACCCTTGCTTTCCTCAATGTGAATATCTTGTCGGCTATTTCTGTCATCGGTATAACAACGTTCCTGCTTTCCATAATCGGAGTTATTATCGGAAATAAATTCGGAAGCCGTTATAAAAGCAAGGCGGAGCTTGCAGGTGGTGTGATACTTGTACTTATGGGCGTGAAGATTTTGCTTGAGCATCTTGGCGTGCTGTAAGAGCTTTGGTCATGGTAATATGTGGCTCGGATTCATCAAGGAAAATATCACCCTCGGCAGTGTAGCCGTTCTTTTCATAGAAACCCTTTGCGCGGAATTGTGCGTGAAGCTCGATTTTACCAGCTCCCAGCTTGACGGCTTCATTTTCAAGAAATTTCAGCATTTCTGAACCAACGCCGCTTTTTCGGTAGTCTTTCATCACGGCAAGCCTGCCAAGGAGATATGTGCCGTCCTGCTCTGATGGGAAAATTCTGCCTGTTGCGGCTGGGTTTTCCTTGTCAAAAGCGACTGCGTGGAGCGCTGTATTGTCAATAGTATCAAACTCCTCGTTAAAGCCCTGTTCCTCGACAAAAACTGTCTGACGGATATGTCTTGCTTCATCGGGGAGAAAACTATAACCTTTTATTATCATAAAAACCTCTTTCTGAAAGGAAGATCATAATGAAAATAATTCTTGCTTCAGCCTCACCGAGAAGACGAGAGCTTCTTGCAGATATTTTTGATGAATTTGAATGTATTGCAACGGATGTTGATGAAATTGTGCCCGAGGGTATTGCCGCAGAGGATTGTGCGGAATATCTCGCTGTGAAAAAAGCTTCATCGGTGAATAGCGACGCTTCACTTGTTATCGGCTGTGATACAACGGTCGTGTTTGACGGAAGGGTTTTCGGCAAGCCGAGGGACAAAGCGGAGGCAAAAGAAATGCTCACTGCCCTTTCCAGTGAAAAGCATCTTGTGATAACAGGAGTTTGCCTTTGCTTTAAGGGTAAAAGACATAGCTTTTCCGAGGTCACGGAGGTTGAATTTTATCCGCTTGACGAAAAGGAAATTGACGAGTATATTTCAACAGGTCTGCCGATGGATAAGGCGGGTGCCTACGGCATTCAGGATAAGGGGCTACTTCCTGCGAAGAGTATCTGCGGAGATTATTTCAACGTTGTCGGACTTCCGACGGCACGATTGAAGCGTGAGATAAAAAGCTTTATTTCGGAATAACAGTTCGATACAGATAGCTGTTTCCGCTTTTTCCGATTCGCTCGCAAATACCCTTTTCGGTCAGAATATTAAGCACAAGGCTCGCATCCTTCTTGGTTATTCCCGATTTTTCGGCAAAATTACCCGATGTGTAGCTGTCAGGAAGAGAATCGGGGATAAAATACAGCCAATCGTCAAGGGTATCAAGATGGATTTCCTCGCAGAGTGCAACAGGAATCCTGTCATATCGTGTAAATCCCTTTTTTCTGCCACGCTTTAAGCCTGTTTTTTCCGGTGGCTGGCGGTACTCCTCGACATCAAGCATAACAATGGAAAATTTCAGCCGTTCGCTTTTTATGAACGGCTTTATTTTATATAATTCGGGAAAAATATCGTAAGGGGAGCCTTTTTTTGGTGATTTACGGCGTTTTCCAACTATTCCCGATTCAGGCTCTATCGGTATGAGCCATTTGTTGAGCGGTATCGGATAAACAACTGTAACCTCGCTCACTTCAAGAAATGCCGCAAGCTTTTTTCTAAGCCTGTCAAAGCCTGCGGTCTGGATCTCTATGATACCGCTTTCTCCGACAATATCCGCAACAAAGCCGCCTATCTTTTGCTCGTGATTGTCCTCAAATGGCTCAAAATAGCATTTCAGCACGGAATGTATGGTTTTTTCACCGTAAGTACCTATTCCTGCGCGCTTATGCTCATCGTTAAGAACCCTTGATAATGCATTAAAATATCTTTCTATGTCCATTATTTCTTAATGCTATAATCGGCTTCAACGAAATCTCCATTTGATGCCCTGTCAGCCTTTATCAAAGCAGCAATGTCCGAAATTCCTTGAATAATTATGACAATACCTGCAAATTTCATCACGGTTGAAACTGCGCCGAACGGATTGAATATTATAACGATACCAAGAATTGCCACTATTAAAGCTAAGGACACGGTTACCCACCATAACGAAAGACCAAGAGCCTTATTTTCAAGTCCATGTTCAAGCAGGCCGATACTTTTTACAAGAATTATTATTCCGATAAAAACCGTCAGAAAGGCTACCATTTTATCAGGACGCGAGGTAATAAAAAGTCCGAGAATAAGCTGAAATGCTCCTGGAATGACGCCGAATCTGTGTTTTGTGCCGTTGAGAAGCGATGAGCCAGTGAAAAATGCACCGCTGATAAGCAGGATTATACCGATTATTCTGCATACAAGTATGGTCGAGCCGACTGAATTTGCGAGTAGTATTATGCCGATTATCACAGTAAGTATCGGCGAAGCAAGAGCTGTAAGCTTTTTTGATTTCATAAAAACACTCTCTTTCGATAAATTTGACACCTGTAAAAACTGATTATATTATATCATATTTATTTTTGAAAATCAATAATTTCGATAAATT
>CAZUDC010000094.1:0-4561 GCA_964619105.1 uncultured Ruminococcus sp. | reverse complement strand
CCACAATTCATTGCATTCTCCAAAGCATCAAAATCTTCGCCAGCACCTATTTCATCACAAACAATTATATCCGGATTCATACTTCTTATGCCTAATTGTATTGCTTCTTTTTTGTTAAGAAAACATATTGAATCATAAAAATTTCCTAAATTAAACCCATTCTCACCGCCACATATTTCACCCCGCTCATCGACAACAAACACATTAAACGGATAATTGTGATTTGAAAACTGATATACTATATCTCTAATCATTGTCGTTTTACCTGTTCCTGGCGGAGAAATAATAAGTGTATTATTTATTTCTCCGTTATTAAGGATTTGATTAAATATTGGCAAACTTGCATTTTTTATTAAATGCGGTATTCTTATACATATTGTATATTTTAATTTATTAATACAATTTTCAATTAAATGGAGGATTTATGTCAAAGTCTGATACAATAGCCGCTGTTTCCACTCCGAGAGGAGCAGGAGGAATTGCAGTCATAAGAATAAGCGGAAGTGATGCATTTTCTATATGCGATAAGATTTTTAAACCAATTTCTGATAAAAAAAAACCATCTGAAATGAAAGGCTATACCTGTGCATTCGGAAAAATTGAATATAAAAATGAATTTTATGATGAATGTGTGCTTACTGTTTTTCACACTCCAAGATCATATACGGGTGAAAATGTTGCTGAAATCTCCTGTCACGGTGGTATTTTTGTCACAGAGAAAATTCTAAGCCTAATATTTTCATTGGGTGCAGTGCCTGCTGAAGCAGGTGAGTTCACAAAAAGAGCTTTTCTTAACGGAAAAATGAATCTTATTGAAGCTGAGGCTGTTATGGATATTATTTCCGCACAGGGTAATGCAGGTCTGCGTTCTGCTGCTGCACTAAAAAAGGGTGCATTATTTTCACGAATAAAGGAAATTTCTGACAGATTATTGCATCTTTTGGGTGAGCTTGCGGCTTGGAATGATTATCCCGAGGAGGATATTCCCGAGGTTGAGCCTGCCGAAATGAAGAAATCTCTTGTTGATGGAAAAATTGCTCTTGAAAATGTTCTTTCAACCTATGATTACGGTAAGATACTAAGAAATGGTATTGAAACTGTTATAGTTGGTAAACCAAATGTTGGTAAAAGCACATTGATGAACCTTTTAAGCGGATGTGAAAGAAGTATCGTTACTAATATCGCAGGAACTACCCGTGATATTGTTGAGGAATCGGTCAGATTGGGCGATATTGTTCTCAGATTATCAGATACCGCAGGTATTCGTGAAACTGATGATGTCGTTGAAGGCTTTGGAGTAAAGAAAGCTGAGGAAAAAATTTCCAGTTCAGAGCTTGTTATTGCTGTTTTTGATAATTCAAGGGAACTTTCCACCGAGGATTTAGAAATATGTGAAAAGTGTAGGAATAAAACTGCTATTGCAGTTATAAATAAAGCAGATTTAGAGTCTGTTATTGATATTGAATATATATGTTTGGCATTTGATACAGTTATTGAAATATCCGCAAAATCCTTTGACAGCAGAAATATGATTGAAAAAGCTGTAAATGATATGTTTATGAATAATAATATAAGCTATGATTCAGGAATTATCGCAAATGAACGTCAGCGTGACTGTGTAAGAAATGCTTTGAAATGCCTTGACGAGGCTATCAATGCTCTTGAATTTGGTTCAACGCTTGACGCTGTTACAATTGTTATAGATGAAGCAGAGAATTATCTTCTTGAATTGACAGGCGAAAGAGCAAACGAAGCTGTTGTAAATGAAGTTTTTTCACATTTCTGTGTTGGAAAGTAAGGATTAATTTATGGAAAATTATTTTGTAGATTCATATGATGTTGCAGTTATCGGAGCCGGTCATGCAGGAGTTGAAGCTGCTCTTGCGTCGGCTCGTCTTGGAGTAAAAACTGTTCTTTTTACGATTTCACTGGATAGTATTGCAAATTTGCCATGTAATCCATCTATCGGAGGAACGGCAAAGGGGCATCTTGTCCGTGAAATTGACGCTTTAGGCGGCGAAATGGGTAAAGCGGCAGATGAATGTTATATCCAAAGCCGTATGCTCAACCGAGGAAAAGGACCAGCTGTACATAGTCTGCGTGTTCAGGCTGACAGAGTTAAATATCATAACCGAATGAAAAGGGTTTGTGAAGCACAGGAAAATCTTGATGTAAAGCAAGCCGAGGTTTCAGAAATTCTTGCAAATGACGGACGTGTTACAGGAATAAGAACCCGACTTGGAGCGGAATATGCCATAAAAGCTGCCATAATCTGTACCGGAACATATCTAGGCGGAGTAATTCACGTCGGTGAGGTTTCTTATGAAAGCGGACCTGACTCAACCTTGCCTGCCAAATTTTTGACTGATAGTCTTAAAGGTCTTGGAATTGAGATCAGAAGATTTAAAACAGGTACTCCTTCAAGAGTTCATAAACGTTCAATTAATTTTGATTTGCTTGAACGTCAGGACGGTGATGATGATATTCAGCCATTTTCATTTGAAACGAACAGGGAAGGTATGAAAAATATAGTTTCCTGTTATATTGCTTATACAAATGAGGAAACTCATAAGGTTATCCGTAATAATATCGGACGTTCACCAATTTATTCGGGAAGGATCCACGCTATCGGTCCAAGATATTGTCCGTCAATTGAGGATAAAATTATGCGTTTCTCCGATAAGCCTCGACATCAGCTTTTTATTGAACCTATGGGTCTTGAAACAGATGAATATTATTTGCAGGGAATGTCCTCATCTCTTCCCGAGGACGTTCAGCTTAAATTTTTACGCACCATAAAAGGTCTTGAAAATGTTGAGATCATGCGTAATGCTTATGCAATTGAATATGATTGCTGTAATCCTCTTGATTTGAAGCATAGCCTTGAATTTAAAAAAATCAAGGGACTTTACGGTGCAGGTCAGTTTAACGGAACATCAGGTTATGAAGAAGCTGCCGCACAGGGACTTATTGCAGGTATCAATGCCGCAAGAGGTGTAAAAAACCTTGAACCTATTGAGCTTTCACGTTCATCATCTTATATAGGAACGCTTATTGATGATCTTGTTATCAAGGGTTGTTCCGATCCGTATCGTATGATGACTTCAAGAAGTGAATATCGTTTACTTCTCCGTCAGGATAATGCTGATGAAAGACTTACGCCGCTTGGTCATAAAATTGGACTTATTTCCGATGAGAGATATAATAAGCTTAAAGAAAAGCTTGAAATGATTGATCATGAAATTCATAGATTAAAAAGAACGTCAATTCCACCCTCTGACGATTTGAATAAGCTATTAGAGGAGAGGGGAACAGCAAAAGTTTCAACTGGAATACGTCTTTCTGAACTGATCAAACGTCCGCAGATATCCTATGACGATCTTGCACTATTCGATGAAAACAGACCTGAGCTTCCGTATGAGGTTCGTGAACAAGTAGGCTTGAAAATTGAATATGAGGGTTATATTGCACGTCAGCTTCTTGATGTTGAGCATATTCAGAAGCTTGAAAGCAAGCTTTTGCCGACTGATTTTGATTATAAGACAATTAAGGGTCTTAGCCTTGAAGCAACAGAAAAGCTTAATCGTATTCAGCCCTCAAATATCGGGCAGGCAAGCCGTATATCGGGAGTATCACCTGCAGATGTCAGTGTTCTTATTATATGGTTAGCTGGACAAAGAAAATACTAAAATGTTCCACATGGAACATTTTTAGACATTTTGATTGATTTGTCTAAATCTTTATTTTTGAAAAGAAGTGATAATATGATTATACCTTATAATTCAGCAAGTGAACTATTTCGTTCCTTCGGTCTGGAGCTAAGTGAAAGTGCCTATAGTGATTTTGATAAATATGCAAAGCTTTTGGTTGAATGGAATGAAAAAATTAATCTTACAGCTATAACCGACCCTTCAGGCATTACTGAAAAGCATTTCCTTGATAGTCTTGCAATTTTCAAAACGGGATGTGTGAACGATAATGCATCGGTTATTGATGTTGGTACCGGTGCAGGTTTTCCCGGAGTACCGATGAAAATATTTAAAAACGATATTCAGCTTACTTTACTTGACAGCCTGAATAAGCGAATTAAATTTTTGAATGATGTTTCTGATGACCTTGGGCTTGATGCAGTTTGTATTCATTCCAGAGCAGAGGATGGTGCAAAAAAAGCTGATTTACGTGAATCCTTTGATATAGCTACTGCAAGAGCGGTTGCTTCTTTGCCAATTCTTTGCGAATATTGTATTCCGTATGTTAAAATTGGAGGAATTTTTGCTGCATTAAAAGGACCAAATGAAAATGCAACGGATTCCTTCACTGCGTACAGGATTTTAGGCGCTGAAATCGCTGAAGTCATCGAATATGATTTGCCCTGCGGAGATAAACGTCAGCTTATTATTTACAATAAAATCAAGGAAACACCCTCAAAATACCCACGTAAATCCGTTCAAATCGAAAAAAAGCCTCTTTAATTTTTTGCCGAGTATGATTTTAAATTATACTCGGTTATTTTTGTGACCAAATCCATTTCGACATAATTATTTATTTCATAGTGTTATAC
>CAZUDC010000093.1:0-4617 GCA_964619105.1 uncultured Ruminococcus sp. | reverse complement strand
CGGGTACATAATTGTTCCTGCGACAAAGAGGAAGATATATCTGCCCAAAGCCGCTATTAAACAACTCGAATCCTATAAAAACGCAGATGCTTTTGTTTCTGCAAAATTTGGTGGTTGCACCGTACCATATGCAGAAAGTCAATATCTGTTCCGTAGCTATAAAAACGAACAGTTTACGGTGGCGCAGTTGACTAATATATCCGCTGCGGCTAATCGTGTTGCTGCGGATTGCGGCAAAGCCTTTCAGTGGAACAGGATATACCTGTCTGGCCTGTACAAGAGGCTTCTTGACACTGAAAACCAGTTTGGAGAAATCGGAAAGACAAACTATGATAAGCTGAGAGATTTTTTCGGTGAATCTCTCTCAGAGCAAATTCTTTCACAAAAATATAAAGAGTATCAGGCTTATAGGGAGTATATGTACTCCCGCTATTAAATGCGCCGCATTGACTTCACACAAAGGAGGGGGCATATGGCAGTTATTATAATAGTTTTGGTGCTTGCGTTCCTTTTTATGCGGGAAATGGCTAAGGGGCGGTATGTTGGCACAGGAGGTACACTGCTTGTACTGCTGGTCATTTTGGTTCTGATTATTGTTGGGGTTAAGTCATGTTCCAGTGACGATGATACACCGTCCCAAAGTACGCCTACTTCTTATTCGTCCTCATATGTTTGCCGTAGGTCTGGCTGTGGAAAGACACCGGTATATACTGACTGGAACAGGCGGTTTTGTTCTGAGCATATCAATGACACAAGCTATTGCCGTCATCCTGAGTGCATGAATCCTGTTCCCCACACCAGCACAAGTCAGTATTGCGCAGAGCATAGATAGGGGAGCAAAATGGGTGTTTGCACTTTTTGCGGTCATGGACATATATACGGTTCTTATGAAGCAGTACAGCAAGAATGCTATACAACCGTTGAAAATCTTATAAAAACAGGCGATGTTGACTGTTTTTTGATCGGAAATTACGGCGATTTTGATAGTATCGCTGCTTCCGTATGCTTATCGTTAAAAAACAATATCCTCATATTACAGTGAGCCTTGTTTTGCCGTATTACCGTCCCCATCTGGACGATTTCACAAAAGAGCGATATAATAGATTTGATTATGTAATTACACCAGAATTAGAGAAAGCACCTTATAAGTATCGGATACACTGCTAAGAAAGCAAGGAAAGATTCTGTATCTGCTCAGTATCAAACAGGAACGGATCGTGCCAAGGATGATTCTTCTATTGGATACGCAATCCTGTGTTTCTGCTTCCCGATTGTCGGTTTGATTCTGTACTGTGTATGGCGTGATACACTGCCGCAAAGAGCAAAATCCGCTGGTGTTGGTGGTCTGCTGGGCTTTGTAATCGGTGTTATTCTTACTGTTATCGTATATGGATTAATTTTGTCTTAACTTCAATATGTTATGCAATTTAAAGGAGGTAATATAATGAAAAAAAGAATTGTTTCACTGCTTCTCTGTATGATTTTGATGTTGTCAATGGGGACAACGGCATTCGCTGCAAATCAGTTTTCCGATGTTTCAAAGCAGGATTATTTCTATGAACCTGTTAAGTGGGCATTAGAGAACGAGATCACAAGTGGCACATCAGCAACAACATTTTCGCCTTATTCTACTTGTACTCGTGGTCAGGTAGCAACTTTCTTATGGAGATTAAATGGAAAGCCTGAACCCATGACAACAAATAACCCATTTGTCGATGTGAAAGAAAGTGATTACTTCTATAAAGCTGTACTGTGGGCAGTAGAGCAAGGGATCACAGCAGGAACTTCGGCAACAACATTTTCTCCATCCAATAATTGCACATACGCCCAAGTGGTAACTTTCTTATGGAGGGCTGAAGAAGAGCCTTTTGTCGAGAATGCGGCTATTTCCAGTATGTATGGCAATGTGTATTATAAAGATGCTGTTGCATGGGCTGACGCTAATGGTGTGCTGTCTGGTTCCGCAAATCAGTTTGCCCCTAATAACGATTGCCCTCGTGCAGACATTGTAACCTATATGTACTACACTATGCTGAGTAAATACAATTTGTCCAAAAATGGGATTATCAGCAACGATTACCGTAATTATGTGGAAATTAATGGAAAACTTTATGAGGCCGATTTCCTGTGCGACAAGTGGAGCGGTTTCTATGCAGATACAGAAACAGGAGAAACTTATATTGACATCGACAGCAACTCCACAAGTACGCCTTACAGCGGATTAATTATGCTGTCAGCACTGCTTGAAGGCAACTATGAAGTTGAAAGCAGTGATAATCCTTTCGTTGCTGGCATCATCTACATTGACGGTTCAGATACCAGTCTGAAATTGACTGTCAATACGCAGTATATTTCTGCTTCGGAAAAAATTGATAAATGCACCTATCAGCGCAATGGTGTCGTGTTGGAATCCATGAAATTGAGCGGAAGCAATTATTCTGTGCAAAATGGCATTCGCTGCTTAAATGATAATTCGAGATTACTTTACAATCTCAATGATGTTCTTGCTTATTTGGGTTATGAAGGCGTTAATGTTTCTTCCGATATGCTGCGGCAAGATTTGAATGGTAAAAGCGTGTTGATTATTAGTCATTCGTAAAACCTGATTTCTAAGGGGCAACCGCCAATTACGGCGGCTGTCCCTTTTATTTTGTCAACGGTACATCTCCAATACGCTGTTCACAAGGTCTACAAGCTGCCCACGGCTGATAATGGCATCGGGATTAAACTCTGCGCTGTCCTCGATCCAGCCCAGCGCAACGGCGGTCTGAACGGCATCGACTGCCCAGCCGTCATAGTGAATGTGCTGTAACTCGTAGTCCTGTGCCTCGACAAAGCGTGAAAGTATCGTAATTGTCTGCGCCCAAGTCACTAATCCATTTGGAGCATAATTGCCCTCCCCAACGCCTAAAACAATTCCAGCCCTGTTAATTGTCTGGACATATCGGTAATACCATGCGTCAGGGGTCACATCCATAAACTGAGCTGCGCCGTCAGTATCATACATGGCAATACTATCATCATCCAGCAAACGGTAGACGATTGTTGCAAGCTGCGCCCTTGTCAGTGGATCATTCTCATGCAATGAGCCATCCCCATACCCTAAAAGAACAACCGAGCGGGATGTATCAATCACTGCTCCGTTGCAAATCAGAGTGGGAGCGGGTTCAGGCTGCGGCTCTGGTTCAGAGGGCTTTGTAGGACGCACTGGACGATATACAGGCGGCTCATAATCGTCATTGTCATCATCGCCGCTATCAGGCTTGTTCTGCGGCTGTTCAGGCGTTGTAGGCGGTTCTTCGGATTCGGCGGGGTTATCTCCATCATCGCCGTTATCGGGCTGTTCTGGCGGCTCTGTGGGCGTTTCTGCGGGGTTCTCAGGTTCGCCCTCGTCAGGTTCTTTGGGATTGCTGTTATCTTCGCCGCCGTTCTGCTCATTATCCTCTGTATTATCGGGATCATCAGGCTCTTCGGGCGCAAAATACTCCGCTGCCTGTTCATCTGTCAAGTATATCAGCTTTGCAGTGCTTGCGTAATCGGCAAGCGGCAATTCAACCTTTGCGCCTGTGGACTCTTCGTAGTATCCTGCGCCGTCCTGCGGATCATCAGTAATGCTCAGTGTCCCAAAAGACAGAATATCAGTACCAAACTTTTCATTTTGGATTTGATTTCCGCTAAACTGGCAATCGGTAATTGTCAGTTCACCACTGCAATATACGCCGCCACCTGAAACAGCATAGTTATCATTAATCGTACAACCGTCAAGAATCAGTGTGCCTTCACTTCTTATTGCGCCACCTTGCGTATAAGAACGGTTATCACTGAAAGTACAGTCAGTTATTGTGAGCTGCACATTGTTCTTTGAATGAATTGCGCTGTATGCTGCTCCACTAAAACTGCTATACGATATACATACAACATTGCTTGTTGAAAGGGCATACAGCTTGATAAAGGTTTCCGAACTATCTGAATCCCCAATAAAACAACAATCTTCGATTTCTGCTGACGATTCACATACGACTGTCGTACTGGATTTATAATTCTCAATCGTAAAGCCGCTTATCAATGCACCGTTTTTGAGCCTAAAGAATGATCCAGATTCATATGTATCTGCTCTTACAAGGGTAATATCCTTGTCCGTTTCCAATGTAATACCATCAAGCATAATTTCTGCCGAAATAGCGATGGTGTCTCCATCCTCTGCGGCGGCAACGGCTGTTTCCAGTTCTTCCAGTGTAGAAACTGTGACAGTTGTTTGGTTTTCTGACTCTTGCGGTTGTTCGCCGCCCTCCGTATCGTCTGCCGCAAATGCGCTTGTAGCCGTAGACAACATAAGCGCAAAAACCAGCAAAAGACTAAGCATCTTTTTCATTTTCGCATTTCCTCCAATTTCCTGTTCTTTGCTGTCATGTTATCAACCAGTTCGCTTATCAGCGCAATTTCTGCCGCCGTCAGTCCTGATAAATCCAGCGACCTATCGGTAGTCCGTCCCAAAAGAAAATCAACGCTTACATTAAAAACTTCGGCGTAGCGGATAAGTACATCATAGGACGGTTGGCGAACATCGTTCTCGTACATGGAGATACTGGATTTCTCAACATGAACAAGCTTTGCAAG
>CAZUDC010000092.1:0-4732 GCA_964619105.1 uncultured Ruminococcus sp. | reverse complement strand
TTACAATATAATTTTTAGTGATTATAAATTATAACAATTTGTCAAATGAATGTACATATATATCGGAATATTCTGCTATCAAATGAGAATTCCTTTCTGAATATTCGTCATATACGCCGCAAACAAAAGCATCCGTAGCTGCCGCAGTTTTTACAGCGTTCAATGTATCCTCAAAAATGATACACTTATTCAGCTTTACATTGGCAATTTCTGCGGCTTTTTCGTATATTTTGGGAAAATCCTTGCTTTTTCCAACTTCATCTGTGGTGATAAAGCCGTCGAAAAGCTTATAAATATCAAATCTTTTCAGCAATGGTTTATAAAGACGTTTTGGTGACCCTGTTGCGAGAACAATTTTCAGCTTCATTTCTTTTAGATGATGTATCAGTTCAATGGAAAAAGGCTTTAATTCAATTGATTTTGTATATTCCAATTCTGCAAGAGCGTTGATTTCTTTTATAAAATCCTCATCGGATAAAGGAACACCTTTTTTCCTTAATTCATCAGCTGCTTCCTCATAGGTGAGCGAGGCGAGAGCTTTCACAAAGCTTTTATCTGCCGGAATATTGTATTTATCAAGTATTTTTCTGTCAAGCCTTTCCCACACGGAATTTGAATCTGCCAGTGTTCCGTCAAGGTCAAATATTGCCGCTTTGAACCTTGAAAAATCAATCATCGTCAGCTTTTCTCCTTAACAAGAACAACCTTTACATTCGGATTTAATTCGCTTGGAACGTAAATAATTTCGTATTTTCCAAGCGAATTAATAAACGGCGTTAGCTTCACATAACCCAAATGACGCACATCAAAGCTTGGAAAACGCTTTATAAGGATATTTCCAATATCGCTAAGAGCAGCACAGCCGTTTTCATCGGAAATATCTGCCACTATTTCGGCAACAGCTTGCTTTATTGTGTTGATATTCAGATTGTCGTCATTGTTTTCGCGTTCTTCGCTGCTTTCGTCGATTTTTTCACCGCCGATAATTTCAAGATATCTGAATCGGTTGCAAGCGGCAATGAATGGGGTAGGGGTTTTTCTTTCACCCATACCTATAACATTCATTCCTGATTCGCGAAGTCTTACTGCTAATCTTGTAAAGTCGCTGTCGCTTGAAACTATGCAGAAGCCATCAACATTTCCCGAATATAATATATCCATAGCGTCAATGATCATCGCAGAGTCGGTCGAGCTTTTTCCCGTAGTGTAGCCATATTGCTGTATTGGTGTTATAGAATGGTTGAGTAGTATATTTTTCCAGGAAGAAAGTGATGGACGGGTCCAGTCGCCGTAGATCCTTTTATATGTAATGGTTCCCTCATTGGAAATATCATCAAGAATTGCTTTGATGTATTTGTTTGAAACATTTTCTGCGTCTATGAGCACAGCGTATTTTTTATCTGCCATAATGTCCTCCTTTTTCCTGATTTACAGATTATTAAGTCCGTTTGAGCGTATTCTTTGGGGATAATCCTTAAAAGCATAGTTAAGATCAACTTCTCCGTCTATTCCCTTGACTGATCCTGTTGAGCTGTACTGCCACATTCCATAATGATAATCATAATTGCTGATAAGTCGTTCCTCGTCGCCCCAGCAAGCAATCCATATATCGTAGTTTTTCAGCTTATCCATATAAGTGTTGTCTGTAAGGAATTTTGCACTGCTGTATATCATTGCAAAATATCCTGCGTCCTCCAGCTCCTCCATAAAGGCTGTAATTATCGATGTAACCTTATCTCTTGACATATTGTTGTAAAAGCTTTCCTCAATATCAAGAACAAGCGGATATTCAGGGCTATAATTCTTTATAGCTTTAAGGAAGAATCTAGCTTCCTTCTTTGCCTGAGAAACGTTTTTTGCGTAGGTATAATGATAAAATCCATAGGGTATATCATATTTTTCACAGCCCTTTACATTTCTTTTCAGCTTTATGTCAACGTCACTGTCGCCGTATGAGCTTCTGATCATTGCGAAATCAATTCCGCTTGCACTGACCTTTTTCCAGTTGATATTATCCTGCCACTTGGATACGTCTATCCCCTTGAAATAGCTGCTGTAAACATTCACACTGCATACAGTCTTTTTGCCGTTTGCTGTTTTTAATGTTATATTTGCTGTTCCCTCTGAAACAGCTGTTATCACACCATTTGAGTTAACTTTGGCGATTGATCTATCATCAGAAGAAAAGCTCACATTTGAATATGAACCAAGAGGGTAGAGTATGTAGTTAAGCGTAATACTGCTTCCCTTACGCAGAGTTATATTATCACTTATTGGTGTGATCTTTGTGACGCGCTTATTGCTCTTTCCGTTTGCATATGGGTCAGGTACGATTATCTTAATGCTTGAAGATAATTTCTTTGAGGTAGTGACCTTGATAACAGCGGTTCCAACGCCAACTACTGTGACAAGTCCGTCATCGTCAACCTTGGCAACGCTTGGACTTAAGGATTTATAAGTAACATAATCATCGCTTTGTGCAGGGTAAAGCCTGTATTCTATCTGATATGTACTTCCAAGTTCAAGAGTTGGCTTAAGCTCGGAGATAATTCTTATTCGGTTTGCAGCTTTTGTTACCTTGGTTCGTTCATTGCTCCCCGAAGCACCCTCCTGTATTTCTTCCGCAAGTGTATCATTTCCCTCGGAAAAGTCATCGTAAAAAAGATCATTTTCGGAGTTTTCTTCGTCAAAGATCTCGTCCATCATAGTATCCTCGGGATAACTGTCCTCTTCCTCAGCAAAGGAAAGTATCGGAAGCATATTCAAGGACATGATCAATGCTGTCAGTAGGGCGATTGGCTTTTTAAGAGTTATTTTCATTTTTTATTCCTCATTAGTTTATGTTTAGTATAGCTTTATTATTATATATTTTATAACAATACAGCCTTCTTGTCAACAAATAGCAATAAATATTTACAGGTAATTTTTGCTCATCATGGCAATGTCAAATTTTTTTGTTTGGCATAATATAAAAGGAGAAGCTAAGGCACCGCTGACCAATACGTTTCTGTCGTTTTTCAAAATGACGAAACGATCGCTGTACTTTAATCAGCGTATTCCTAAGTTTTACTTTATACAGCGAAGCTTCTTTTATGATCATTAGGAATTTTATCTCTATTTTACGAAATGAGGAGTTGTTATGGAGAATATTAATGAAAAAAAGCTATTCCCGGAGAATACTCCGCTTGCAATGTGTTATGTTCCGTTTCAGACTTTTGGTGAAACCTATGCTGAAAATACTGCTCTTGAAAAAGGAACTGTTTTTCCTGAGCTTTATTTCCCGTTTTTAGGAGAGGAGGCAGAGAAATGACGATGTCAGCAGCCAATCTTATGAAAGCTATACAGATGTATGATTTTTGCTTGTATGACCTGAATTTATTTCTCGATACTCACCCGAACGACAGAAATGCTCTTGCGAAATTCAATGAGATAACGAAAAAACGTAACAAAGCATATGAAATGTATATCGAAAAATACGGACCGGTAATAGCCGTGCAGAATAATTCAGATGAACGCTTTAATTGGGTAGACGACCCATGGCCGTGGGAACGGGGTGCTAATTAATGTGGGCTTATGAGAAAAAATTACAGTATCCTGTAAACATAAAAAACCCAAATCCAAAGCTTGCCCAGCTTATTATAACGCAGATTGGTGGTCCAGACGGTGAGCTTGGAGCTTCGCTCCGCTATCTTTCGCAGCGATATTCTATGCCATACAGCAAGGTAAAGGCAACTCTTACGGATATCGCAACAGAGGAACTTGGACATCTCGAAATGGTATCTGCGATTGTTTATCAACTTACGAGAAATCTCACTCCCGAACAGATAAAGGAGAGCGGCTTTGATAAATATTTTGTTGATCATACAACAGGAATATATCCGATAGCTGCGTCGGGAACACCATTTTCAGCTACGACATTTCAATCAACGGGCGATGTTATTTCTGACTTGACCGAGGACCTGTCCGCAGAGCAAAAGGCACGTACAACATACGATAATATCCTGCGTCTTGCAGGTGATAATGACGTTAAGGATCCGATACGTTTTTTAAGACAGCGTGAGCTTGTTCATTTCCAACGTTTTGGTGAATGCTTAAGAATAACGCAGGATAATCTGAATTCAAAGAATTTCTATGCGTTTAATCCTGCGTTTGACAAGGTGAAAAGAAAATAACGAAAATAGAGGACTGCCACAGTTAATGCTGTGACAGCCCTTGCTTTTTAATTATAAATTTGCCGATTACTTATCTGCGATTACATCAACACCAGGGAGAACCTTACCCTCAAGGTATTCAAGGGAAGCACCGCCGCCTGTGGAGATGTGACTCATTTTATCGGAGAAGCCAAGCTGAATTACAGCAGCAGCAGAGTCACCGCCGCCGATGATTGTTGTTGCGTCAGTATCAGCGAGAGCCTGTGCAACAGCGATTGTACCAGCAGCAAGCGTAGGATTCTCGAAAACGCCCATAGGTCCGTTCCAAACAACAGTCTTAGCGGACTTAACAGCCTCTGCAAAGAGATCTCTTGTCTTTTCGCCGATATCAAGACCTTCCTTATCAGCAGGGATCTTGTCAGAAGAAACAGTTTCAACCTCAATAGGAGCGTCAATAGGATCAGGGAAGCCTGCAGCTACGACTGTATCGATAGGAAGAAGAAGCTTTTTACCGTTCTTTTCAGCCTTAGCCATCATTTCCTTGCAGTATTCGATCTTTTCATCGTCAACGAGTGAAAGAC
>CAZUDC010000091.1:0-4763 GCA_964619105.1 uncultured Ruminococcus sp. | reverse complement strand
GATTTAACCGTTGAAGTGCGGGTAAGCTGATGTGAATAAGAACAAAACGACCTCCCCGACTCTTATGAGTTGGGGAGGTTTTGTCTGCACTGTGAATTACGCTCTGCACCTGTAAAAACACACATTTTTCTCTCAGGAAATACTCTGAGCATATCGCATATCATTTTCGCAATTTCTATCAAAAAATCTGCTTGTTTTTACAGCTCAAGAGCTGATAAAATCAGGTGAAAAACAGCCTGTCTAACGCTGTAAGAGCCTTAGAGGATAATCTGCATTGCCCTGCTGTTTACTGCGCCGTACAAGGCTGAAAAGTATCATTTTTCTTCCCGGATTTGTCCTTTTTGAGGCAGTATTGCCGAATACCCTCGGAGAGCGCAAAGACTTATGATAGCTTCGCTGTCAAAAGTATCTTTGCGTTACTTTCGCAGCAAGTAACAAAGGCAAAAGCAAGCTTTATCAAAAAAATGCGACAGCTACCCTACTGTATAAAAGAGGAAACACGGGTAACATAGGCAACAGATAACGCAGTAATGCAGATTGCGTTGCCTGCTCCGCTGTTTCCTTTACGTTATAATTTTATCCGTACCTCTTATATAATCTCATTCTTCAGCATAAACGCCTTCAAATCCCTGACAACAAGCTCAGGGTGCCGCATATTTTCGCCGTGCCCCATGTTTTTAAACGGGTGAACATCAAGCTTCGGAAAAGCACGCTTCAGATTCCTGATTGCCTTCTTCATATTCATTTCCTTTTCGCCGTACCAGCAGGCAACGGGAATTTTATCATTCGGCTCCCACTTGCTCACATATTCGGGATAAAATCTTACTCCCTCCCAGAACGTTGCCCTTGTTGTTTCAAGGGTAAGCTTCTGACAGCCCTGTTTCAGCATAGGTTTAAAGGTATCGTTTGTAATACCCATTTTGATTTGCAGGAACTTCGGGAACTTTACATTTTCGGTGGTAACCATTTTGTTCATCAGCTTGTATGTAAAGGGAGAAAACATAGCAATCGCAGGCTTATTGAAAATGCCGTAGTTCATATATTCCGCACCGCTTAAAATCACTCCGCCAATGCTTATATCCATTTGTGTGAGCCAAGCCGCAGGAACGCTTCCCAGCGACTCGCCATAAACAAGGTCAATCCTTCCGCCGAAATTTTCTTTTATAAACGCGGCAAGCTTTTCAGCCTGTTCCTTTGCGGTGGTGTAGACAGTCTCGCCTGTTTCGTCGTAGCCGTCAAAGGAAACTGTTATAACATGATAGTCATTTTCCAAAAGTGGGACAATATTTTCAAATTGTCTGTGTGTCATGAAATTGCCTGGGAGGCACATTATTGTTGTTTTATTTTCTTTGCCGAATTCGTAGATTTTCATAGTTACTTGTTCCTTTCCTGAAACTTTTTCAAGTCACTATTGAGCATTTTTGCATCAATTGAACGCTTGATTGCATAAACCCAGAATGTACATAGATAACAGATTATCATATATACTCCAAAACCGATAACAACAGCAATGTTGCCGTCAAACCAGCCGAGAAAATGTCCTGAAACAGCATAGATAATCGAACCACCGACAATCATTGCCCATTCCTTTACGCCAAGCCTGTCAACCTCGTCAAAATCACAGTGAAGAAGCACCTGCACCCATTCAAGAATGTACGCCGCCCACAGCATTTCAAGCATATGGATTATTCCCGCTTCTGTAAAACCGTTTACCCACCTGTAAATGCAGTAAAAACACAGAATAAGGAGAAACGTAAGACAGCACTTTATTTCCGCGCCGATTTTTCGGGTGAGGTATTGTTCAAGAAAACTTCTGATTTTATTCATCTCCGCTTTCTCCTTTCAGTATTTTTCTGAATTCCGAAGCGTAGGTTCGGGAAATTATGATGTGTTCACCGTTGCAAAGAGCCGCATCTATTCGGTTTGACGCAAGACTTTTCAGCGTAGAAATCTTGTCAATGTTGATAATCATTGATTTTGCACATCTGAAAAAGTTTACCGTGTTCAGCACTTCTTCAAGCTGTGCAAGAGTAAGCTCCGCTCTGAAAACATCATCAGCGGTATAGATAAAGGTTTTTCTGTCAACGGTTTCAGCATACAGAATGTCAGCGAAGTCAATTACAGCCTGTTCGTCATTCTTTGTGCCGATAAGCTTTTTCGGCGGTGCATTCATAAATTTCAGTACCGCCTCAACCTCGCTGTTAAGCCGCTGATAGCGGAGAATAAGCTCATCCTCGCCTTTAGTGATTTGCTCAATAGTGTATTTCATAGCTATGTTTCCTTTGTTCTCTTAAGATGATTTTATTATAGCAAGTCTGATTTTGATTTGCAATATACTCTGACGTATGTGGCACTTTTTAATGCTTCAAATGCACTAAAGGCAAGTCGCATTTAATGTGGCTTGCCTTTACAATACATATTACTGTTGTTCTTTATCAGTATAATGTGTTTTCTTTATAGCTTTCAACAGCTTTTGAGGCTGTGTCAAAAGCGAACCGTGACCGCAGTTTCTGAATATTTTAACCTTTACTGTCGGACAAGCCTTTTTGATTTCCCGTACAGTTTTTAAGCAGGCTTTTTCTTCACTGCCGCTCCAGATATGTACGTTATTTCCTTTAAAACGAGTATAGTCAAAATTATATCCAAGAGTATCATATATCGTGTTGAAAAGCGTTGTTTTCGATGTATCTGTATACATCATTTTTTGCAGCTCCTCGACACTGCTTAATCCAAGAGCTTTTACAATAATGCTCTGATGCTTTGTCATCAGACCATAAATAAGGCTTGTTTCAATGTTGGCAGTAGTTTTTCTCAGCTTGCCTGTAAAAATCTTGGGTAATTTTGTTACAGAAAGACCATCTACGATAATTGTGCCAAAGGACAAACGCTTGTCTTTAAGAAGCTCAAGCGTATAGACGCCACCCATAGAAGCACCGTAAAGAATATCAATCTTACCATCGAAATGTTCAATAAGATATTTCGCCACCTGCTCTGCTTCGTGTGCTGATGTAGTTCCGTGAATATCCTTGTTTTCAGGGTCGTAACCATCAGCCGCAACCGCAATGATGTGAAACTCCTTTTGTGCAAGCTCAATCAGCGGCTTGAAGCTCATTTCCCAAGTAGAGCACATTCCGTGCATAAGAAGTAAGGTTGTTTCGTTGCTTTTTCCGAATTCATTGAATTTCATAGGTTTTCTCCTTTTAATCTTCCTTTAAATGTAATCTGAAATCACAGCATTCTCCGCCCGTGCCGAGAGTCTGCGTTCTGCCCCACACAAGCTTCGGATGCAGATTGCCATATGTAATATCGTCCGACTTGCAGAAAAACTGCGTTAATTCGGGACAGCCGTATTTCTTGCAGGTTTCATAATAGGGACACACGAGCATATCCCTTGCAAAGGGCTTGCTACCTTCTACGCTCCTGCTTTCAAACCCTGCGTCCGAACCGAATGCCATATCAATAAGCCTATCAGCTATAGAGGGTATCTTTTTATACAAGCCTGTTTTCATAATTTTTCTGAACATTTCGGCTACTTTTTTAAGACTGTCAAATGCCCATTCGTCGTACAGCTTCAAAGCTTCCTCTTTGTTACCCGTCTTTTTCAGCAACGCTTCATAAAAGGCGGTGCATGGTAAAATCTGTTCAAGATGAGTATAGAGCGCTTTGCTTGCCGAGCTGTTTTCCTCAAGCAGTTCAGCAGTACGAACATAAACTCCATCAAGCAAATCAGACAGACCGTTTTCAATAAATCTCTTTTCAAGGCTCTTGGGCATATCCTTGCTTTTAATTGCTTTCTTTGCCATTTTCATCATTTTGTTGTCCATATCAGCAGCTCCTTATCAGAAGAATACACCCGTTACCCAAATTTCAATGCCAATGAAAACAAGAATTGCACCGCCAAGAATTGTTGCCTTGTTTGCAAGCTTTGTACCAAACTTTCTTCCGATGAAAAGACCTGCCATACAAATGATAAAAGTTACAATAGCAATCAGCAGTGAACAGACGAGAGCCATTACAAAGCCATAGTCGGAAATCGTAAAGCCGACTGAAAGTGCGTCGATTGACGTTGCCACGCCCTGAACAAGCAAGGCTCCCAATCCGACTCCGACCTTTTCCTCTTCGCTGTCCTTGTTTTTTATACCCTCGACAAGCATTTTACCGCCGATAAAAAGAAGCAGACCAAGTGCAATCCACGGGATAAGCTTCTCAAATGATTTGAAATACTGAACGATTGTGTGAACGCATATCCAGCCAAGCATAGGCATTAAAGCCTGAAATAATGCGAACACACCTGCTATTCCGCACATTTTGCCACGCTTCATTTTCGGCTCGTTCAAGCCATTGGCAAGGGACACCGAAAATGCGTCCATAGCAAGTCCCACACCCAGCAGTATGCTGTTAAAGAAAAATACAAAGCTCCATTCCATTTTTACTTCCTCCAAAATATAATAATAATACCCAAGCACAGCCAAAAGCTATACTTGGGTAAATCATCGTAATATATACGGACTCCATGCATAGCTTTACAGTTATACATGAGTCTCGCAATTTAAAACAAGCCAGACCGTAAGGTCAGTATGTTGACTTGTTACTTTGAAAAAGCTTGCTACTCCCTCATAAGGTTTTCTTTATTATACAGCATCTGTCGGATTTTGTCAAGTGATTTTAATCATATAGTTAGTATCAATCAAAAGTAGGCAGAAAAAAGAAAAATCGTCACAATGCACAAATCAGAAGGATAAATCAACAAAAGATTTACAAGC
>CAZUDC010000090.1:0-4767 GCA_964619105.1 uncultured Ruminococcus sp. | reverse complement strand
CGAATGCCATATTCTCAAATACAGTCATATGAGGGTAGAGAGCATAGTTCTGGAATACCATTGCTATATCTCTGTCCTTAGGAGCGACATCGTTAACAAGACGGTCGCCGATATAAAGCTCACCCTCGGATATTTCCTCAAGTCCTGCGATCATACGGAGAGTTGTGGACTTACCGCATCCTGAAGGACCAACGAGAATGATAAATTCTTTATCCTTGATTTCGAGGTTTACATCTGAAACGGCTACAACACCGCCCGGGTATTTCTTATAAATTGAACGAAGTGACAAACTTGCCATGTTTATAGGACCTCCTAAATAATTTTGTCTTGCCGTCTGTTCCGGCTATAATAATATAATACCAAATATCGGTATCAAATTTCAAGTCACTTATTTACTAAACTTATAAAAACTTATTTATTAAGTTTGACGAAAAAACCATAAATTTCCAAAATGTGGGATTTTTGGTTGAAAATTCTGTCTAAAATTTTTCAACTTCTTTGTGCAACATTTCCCTATACTCTCCAAGACCAAGCTTTTCATCAAGCCTTACACCGCCTATGGAAATGCGTTTGAGATACAATACCTTGTTGCCCCTTGCTTCTGCCATACGCTTTATTTGGTGGTACATTCCCTCTTTTACAGTTATAAGCACCTCGTGAGGATCCCGGAGTATTTCAAGCTTTGCAGGCATACACACATCGCCGCCGTCAATTTCAAGTCCTTTTTCAAAGGCAGCAATGTCATTTTTGTCTGCTGTTTTTTCGAGCCTTGCAAAATAGGTTTTTTCAACGTGATGCCTGGGAGAAAGTATATTATGAGCAAGCTGTCCGTCATCGGTGATGAAAACGAAGCCCTCGGTGTCTTTATCAAGCCTGCCTGCGGGGAAAAGTCCGTCGCGGCGGATATTATCGGGGAGAAGCTCAAGGACTGTTTTTGATTCGCCGTCCTTAGTTGAGCAGACAACACCCTGCGGCTTATTCATCATAATATAGATATGCCTGCGGTAGCTTATTTCCTTCCCCTCGGAGCAGATAACGTCCTTTTCGGGGGCGATTTTCATATCGAATAGCTTTCCGACCGTACCATTGACGGTGACAACTCTTTTTTTGATAAGCTCCTTAGCCTCGGAGCGTGTTATTCCAAGCTGATTTGACAAAAATTTATCAAGCCGCTGGATATCCTTTTTAGGTATGCCCATTATTTCCGTCCTTTCTTCCCGAAGCCTTTATATTTCGGTTATACGATTTGTTTTTTGCCTTTTTTGCAACGGAAAATCCGAAATCACCCAGTTTTCTTCCGACGGCGAAATATTCACCGTGGGCATATGTCATAAGACCTGCCTGCTGGAGATTTATTTTGCCCTTGCTGTCGATATAGCGTTCATCTGCGGAAATTGCTACAACGTCTGCTATGAACATATCATGCGAACCGAAGGAATGTATTTCTCTGACCTTACATTCGAGTGAAAGTGGGCTTTCGGCGATTATCGGTGCGTCAACAACGGAGGCTTTTTCGGGAGTAAGACCGCATTTTTTGATTTTATCGATATCTCTGCCGCTTCTTACTCCGACAAAATCTGTTTCACGCACAAGACGTGACGTGGTAAGATTTATGACAAACTCTCCCTTTTCTTTTATGATAGAATGGGAGTGACGTGTCGGACGGACGGAAATATAGACCATCGGCGGCTTGGTATTAACGACGCCTGTCCAGCCGATAGTCAGTACATTTGCTTTATGTATATCGCCGCAGGTAACCATTACTGCGGGCAACGGTGCGATAACTGCACCCGGGGCTAAAATTTTTCTTCCCATATTTTTCTTCCTTTTCAAAAAATGAAAAAATTCATAGAAAACTGTTGAAATCTGTTTGAAAAAATGGTATACTGTTGTAACAATTATTTCAAAAGAGGTGAGAGGTATGCCGAATGTTCCGTCATTATCTGTAAGTATAACAAACGTAGCCGAAAACAAAGCCTGTTATGAAAGCAAGGAGGGTATGAATTCCCGTATACGCAGGCAGGCTCTTGAGCGCAGTATAAATGCAAATGAGCAAAAGCTCGGAAGGCTTGACATAGCTGATAATTCCGAAAGATCTAAGCTTAATGTTGAAATAAGCCGCTGTAAAACAGAGCTTTCAAGGCTTGAAAAAAGCGGCGAGGATCAGAAAAGAGAGAAAACCGCGGCTGAAATAAAACGCCGTTTTGACTCCTTTGAATGTCAGACCTGTAAGAACCGCCGATATAAGGACGAATCCGATGATTCGGGTGTTTCCTTTCAGACCGCTTCGCATATCGATCCGTCTGCGGCATATTCAGCTGTGCGTTCGCATGAAAATGAGCATGTTGCACGAAACAGAACTCACGCTGAGCAGAATGGTCAGAGGATCGCTTATCAGACGGTTACTATCCACCATGCGATATGCCCTGAATGCGGCAGAAGCTACGTTTCGGGCGGAGTTACACACACTGTAACAAAGGCTGATAACAGCAGTAAATACACGATTGGCGATATTGATCTTGAAAAAGACCCCGTCGGAAGCATTGTCAATGTTGTTGCGTAATATTCTCCTCTCCCTCGGTAACTTCGCCGTTGGGGAGGTTTTTTTTATTTTTTTCGGCAGAAATTGCAAGCTCTGTAAGCGGAGAAAGTGGTTTTTCCTCCTTTTTTGAGCTTCGTTCAATTATTTCTTTTGCAAGAGCCGCTCCGTGCTCAAGCGTATAAAATTCGGGAAAGCCCTCCTGCTTGGAGAGAACCTCATACATTTCACAGCATGATGATAAGCGGAAATACAGCACAGCTCCGATAACAAGAAACGGTGCGGCAACGAAATTGAGCCATTCGCCGGTGATCGCCGTTCCAAGTATTGAAAGCATATAAGCAAGCACAGCTGCAAGCACCCATTTTCCGTTCATCATATGAGCAAAAAAAGATGGTACAGCAACTATTACTGGTATCAGATACATAAAACCGCTCAATTGAACCACGGCTCTCTGTGCGGAAATGGAATACATTACCGAAAGCAGATCGTAAAGAAAAATATATGCCATAAGACCGATACAGAATATGCAGGAATATTGCCACGCTGTTTTTCGCCGACGTTCTATTTCCGTTACACATTCACGCTTCTGCTCGGGTGTCATTCCGTTCACCATTGTAGGATCAAGATTAATGCTTTTTTTAAAGCCTGCCATAAAATCAGTCCTTTTCACTGTGCAGGATAACATCATCACTGCGGATTGCCTCTGTTTTGCTGAGGTAGTTATCCCACATTTTCAGTGCGTTATTGTAATTTTCTGTAAATTCTTCATAATTTACACCGAGTGCGTCACGAGGAACGCGGAAGCCTATGAAAAGGCTGTCGGGCATTGAGGTATACTTTATATCCTCGGCAAAGCTTGTTCCTGAAAGCATATATCCAAGCTGCATACTGTTTTCATCATCAGGATATACAGTACGCATATCTGCAAGTATGGGTTCGACAGGGTTTCCGTTTTCGCTGACGGTATCAATTCCGACAGCTGTGCAGGAATCAGCGTCTGCGATCACTATTATTGAATCTCCGCTTTGAAATTCTGCAACAAGCTTTGTCTGATATGATTGATTGTAGTATGAGTCCGGGTCGTTTTCATTATATATTGCGGGAAGATAGCTTGCTCTGACGTATACCTCGCCATCACCGTTGAAATCCTCGCAATATGGTTCAAGCAGCTTTTCTATATCCTCTGTACGGAACTGAAATTCGGCATCATTCGCCATTATCATTATTGAAACATCGGGCGAGGTATTATTTAGAATATCCGTGATAAGAAACGTGAACAGCAGCACTATTGCAGCAACGGCAAGCACGATATACTTATTATGATAAAAGAAGTTCCCAAGCTTTTCCCAAAAGGTATATTCCTTTACAGCTTCCTCTGCATACGGAATATCCTCCTCGGAGATTATTCCCTGTTTAAGCTTCATAAGCTCTATACGGTCGTGCTCAAGCTTCTTTTCATAGCGTTCGCGTTCGATGCGTTCTTTTTCAGCGATCTCACGGGCTTTTTTTGCTTCGGCTTCAAGCTCTTCTCGCTTTTGCTTCTCATTCAGCTTACGCATATTTTCAAGTACGGATACCTTTCCGCTTACCTCGGTGGCATCATCCCCGACGGTATTTTCGAGATCTTCTTTTATATTTTCCTGCATAAGGGCTCTCCTGTCAATGTTTTTTTTATTTAAGGCAACACCGCACAAAGAACGCCTAACGGTTTTGTGTACGCCTTGCTTGCATATTTTCCGCCATCTTGTACAAAAGCTCCTTGAAATACGCAAGTATTTCTGCGTCGTTTTGATGCAATCTGACGAAAAATCCGGCTTCGCAATCCGCACACGATCTTTGTGCGGTATTACATTAATTTTAATGCATTTGCTCCGTTAAGTCAAGCATAGGCGGAAAAGTTTTAGGAAATTATCACATAAATCCAGCAAGGCGGCGTTCTGCCAGTAGGAGTAAATCCGATTAGCTGTTATGAAACAATGTACGAAAAAAGCTGTCGGTCAAAAACCAACAGCTTTCAATATGGAGCGGATTACAAGACTCGAACTTGCCTGTTTCGCAGAAACATCTCCACGCTTGGCAAGGCGGCGTTCTGCCAGTAGGAGTAAATCCGATTAGCTGTTATGAAACAATGTACGAAAAAAGCTGTCAGTCAAAAACCAACAGCTTTCAATATGGAGCGGATTACGAGGCTCGAACTCGCTACCTCCACCTTGGCAAGGTGGCGC
>CAZUDC010000089.1:0-4783 GCA_964619105.1 uncultured Ruminococcus sp. | reverse complement strand
CCGCCGCCGTGACGCGAATATCCGCCGTATGTATCAACGATTATCTTTCTTCCTGTAAGTCCGCTGTCGCCCTGTGGTCCGCCGATAACAAAACGTCCTGTTGGATTTACATAGTACTTTGTATCAACAAGAAGCTCACCTGGTATTATCGGCTTGACAACGTTTTCGATTATATCTTCCCTTATTTTTTCAAGGCTGACATCCTCTGAATGCTGTGTGGAAACAACAACTGTATCAACGCGAACAGGCTTATCGTCCTCATATTCAACTGTTACCTGAGTTTTGCCATCGGGGCGGAGGTATGGAAGCGTACCATTCTTTCTGACATCGGTAAGACGCTTTGCAAGCTTATGCGCCAGAGAGATCGGCATGGGCATAAGCTCGGGAGTTTCATTGCAGGCATAGCCGAACATCATACCCTGATCTCCCGCTCCTGTCATAAAGATGTCTGAATTCTCGCCCTGCTTATGCTCAAGAGCCTCGTCAACTCCCATAGCTATATCGGCAGACTGCTCGTCGATAGCTGTAAGCACAGAACAGGTATGACCGTCAAAACCGAATTTTGCACGATCGTAACCAATATCAATAACGACCTGACGTGCGATTTTGGGAATATCAACATAGCATTCTGTGGAAATTTCACCCATACAGAGGATCATACCGGTTGTTGTGCAGGTTTCGCAAGCGACGCGGCCCATGGGATCTTCTTTAAGAATAGCGTCAAGAACTGCGTCGGAAATCTGATCGCAGATCTTATCGGGATGACCTTCTGTAACGGATTCAGACGTAAAAAACTTTTTTGACATTTTAAATTCCTCCTTATAAAGAAAAAAACACCTGAAATGAACTTCAAGTGCAGACGTAAAATACAAATTCTACTCATCTCTCGGATTTTCACCGCAGGATTTAGCACCTTTTTTGCATTATGTCGATCTGACATTGCAATCAGGTTGCCGGGCTTCACAGGACCAGTTCCTCCGCCACTCTTGATAAGTTCAACATTATTATAACACAAACAATACTTCAAGTCAATACATTTTGATAAAAAAGGAGGCGATCAATGAAAGCCTCCTTTTTTAAAACAGTTATGTCAGCGAACCCTGTTTTACGCCTATATAGTCAGAATCATAATTTATGGCTGCGTCTATCTTCTTCTGATAATCGCTGTCCTTAGGATTATAGAGGATATAGACATTCTGCAATTCACCCTTTGAATTCTGGAGAGTGAGCGAGTAAACAGCCTCTGTATCAGACGAACCTACTGTCGGCGCCTCGGAATATGCAACATAATAGCTGAAATATCCAACGTCCTTGCGTACGAGATCGTTTCTCTTGATATAATCGCAGTTGTTTATCGGAATTGCCATATATCTGTTGGCGTTGTTCTTCTTCCACTGGATAACCTTATAAACCTTTGTATCAACATTTGGAAGTGTTGAGGTTATTTCATAAGCCGCCGTAGAGCTTGTGCTGTATTCATATTTATTTTTAGCACTATCTACCTTCGTCTGATCGTAACCGAAGGGAACAAGCATATATCTCAATGTGGCGCCTGCTGCGGTACTGCTTACAGTCCACTGGAGAACCTCATCGCTGAAAACTGTTGATGTCGGTCTTTCGGTATAAACGGTATAATAATCGTAAACTCCCGAATATTTTGCAAAGATAGTATCAACGAAGGCACTGTCATAGCCATAAGGAGCAAGGACATATCTTATCTGACCTGCACCATTGAATATCACTGCTTTCTTAACGACCTCATCGTTTGTGAGCTTCTTTGTCGGAGCTGTATCGTAAACAAGGTTATAGCTATAAGAGTTAAGCGATTTTGCGGCAACAGAATTTGCATATGCAGGGTCATAGCCATATGGAACAAGCATATAATAAGCTGTTGTTCCGTTCTGGAATGCAATTACGGTATCTGTTGTGAGCATCTTGGAGGTCGGCTTTGTGGTAAGCAGAGTATAATACTGCGCAGCTGTTTTGACGGTTACGGGAATACTCAATGAAAGCTTGCTGTTCTTTGTGGAATAAATCCTTACAGAGCCTGTTTCATCGCTGCAACCTGTGATCTTTATGATGAGTGCATTTTTGCTTGTGTCAGCGGATACTGCGACCTTGAAACCGAATACGCTTGTAGATGAAACACGGAGGCTTGAAAGCTCGCTTGCCGAAGGAGCATAAACCGTAAAGGTCTGAGATTCGCCTGCGTTGACTGTTACCGAGGAAACGCTTGCGCTGAGTTTTCCGCTTGATGATGTAAGGTCAGAGCTGATATCGTCGTCATTGATAACACTATCATCATCGTAGTCATCACCGTCTACCGTGACTGTGATATACTTATAAATTGTATCGGGATAATTCTTTGCATAGACCTTAACTCTGGCAGTACCCGAGCCGACAGCCTTAAGTGTGAGATTGATCTTATCTCCGCTGAATTTTGCTCCTGCCCATGTAGCCTTAACTACCTTGGTATTCATACTTTTAACGGAAATTGCGTGCGTACCTATAGCCTTGATCTGAACCTTTTCGGTATCGCCCTGTTCAAGCTCAACGCTGCTCTCGCCAACCGAAATCTTGCCTGCTACTACCTTGACCTTGCATTTCAGCGTTGTAGAATTGACCTTGGCATAGATATATGTTGAACCTACTTTCTTTCCGACAACCTTGCCCTTGCTTGAAACTGTCGCAACATTTTTATTGCCTGTTGACCATGTTACAGCTGAGGACGTGCCGCTTACGGAAAGTGTTGTTGAATAGCCCTTTGTGAGGGATATTGATGATTTACTGAGCTTAACTGCTGCCGCTGAGGACGGTACAACGCACAATGACACTATCATAAGAGCTGCCAGCAGCGTACTTATAAGGGATCTGAAAAAGTATTTACTCATACTCTGAACCTCCTGTCCTTGATTTTCTTTATTTTACCACTTGACCCTTCAAAAGTCAATTAAAAGTCCGATACAATCCCGTTACAATATGGTAACATTATTCATCTGACGGGGCAAGCAGTGAAGGCAGATCCTTCAGATCCTCTACAAGCTCCATTTTTCCCGAATATTTCTTAGCGTAAGCGGCGACGGCTTTTTCAGCCTTGTCACTGTAATCGTTGGCTTGCTTTATGACGTATCTTAATTCCTTTTCGCCGCTTGATTTCGTATAGATATAATACAGGATAGTATCATCCTTTTGCTTTTTAACAGGCTGATTTGCGTAAACTATGTTATAATCATAATCTCCGCTGTATATTCCAAACACAGAATATGCAACAGCTGTATCATAATCCTTTTCGCAAAGGAGATACCTTGTTACCTTTTTGCCGTTATAAGTGAGCGATTTTGCCACTACAACATCTGATGATTCCTGCTTGGACGGACGCTTTTCAAATACGACATAGTATTCATACCAATCAGCCGCCGTGCCGAGAACCGTTGCAGCATGAGCGATATCTGTACCCTCGGGTTCAAGCACATAAAAGCTCTTTCCATCCTTATTGTGAGAGGTATATACAATATCGTTATACTGACGTTTCCTTGGTGACCTGTTCCATACAGCAACATCGTAGGCATTATTCGTGACGGTTACGGGAATATAGATATTGACGCTTTTATCCTCATTGAAGATCCTGATGTTGCAATCATCATTTTCACAGATCCCGTTTACGGTTATTTCAATTTTTCCGTTCTTTTTCTCTGTTTCGACTGAAAAATTTGCAATCGCAGTTGAAACTATCTTCAGCTTGCTTATATCGACCTTTTTTGAGCTTATCTCAATAGTTTCGCTTAAATTTTCATTGACCTCGACAAAATCTGCGGAAATATCGATCCCTGATCTCGTTATCTCAACAGGCTTTCTGCCAGCTCCGACCTTGACCGCCACCACCGTATAAATGCTTTTCTCATAACCCTTTGCCCAAACCCTGACCTTGGTTACGCCATCGTCTACGCCGGTGATATTGAGCGTTGTAACATCGCCTGTGAAACCTTTTTTATCGAATGCGGCACTTGCAACCTTGCTGTTTTCAACGGAATATTCAAGCTCCTGCGTGCGTACAGCCTTTATATTGACTGAGATAGTCCTTTTCTTATCAACAAAAACGCTTTTTGAGCTTGCTGACACGCTTCCTTCCTTTACAGTAACATCACAGCTGTAGCTTTTGCCGCCGACTATCGCAGTGATCGTAGTGCTTCCCGATTTGACGGCAGTTACCCTTCCTTTTTTTGAAACCTCAGCAATTGACGGATCCTTTGACGACCATTCCGTCTTTTTTGATGTTCCCTCAACTCTCAGATATGTGCTTTTTCCGACAACGAGAGTCATCGAGCTTTTGCTGAGGCTTATTTTTGCGGCGGAAACCGGAACTGCTGATACCATTATTATCATAATGAACGACAGCATAATGCATAACACCGATCTTAATGTACATTTTCTCATCGATTCTTCCTCCATTCTCCTGATTGAATAAGGGGCTTGCCCCGTCATTTAACGCAGCAAGAACCGGCTAAGCCAGCCTGTGTTCAGCGGGAGATTGAATTTCCGCTGAACAGTAAATGGAACCCGCCTCTAAATTGAATGAAATTCAGAATTTAATGAAATTCAATTTAAAGACAGAGAACATCTTGCCTAAGTTATTACACTTATTTTATCACCATATACATTAAATGTCAATTACACCTTTTAAAAAAATATTAACAATATGGTTACAACATAATATCACACTATTTTCATCTAAAATTCTCTCAGAATGATTGAAAAATGTTAAAATTTATGATATAATATAAAC
>CAZUDC010000088.1:0-4821 GCA_964619105.1 uncultured Ruminococcus sp. | reverse complement strand
ATTAAAAATATGCAAATCTAAAGTGTATTAAGAAAAAAGACGTTAAAGTAAATGCTATTAAAAAACAAGCCAATTGATTCCACTGCACTTATTCTTAGATTTTTCCATTCTGACCGTTTATTTTAAACGGATTTTTGATTTCTTTATTTAGCAATTGACCATATCATTGAGCGTTGTTGCATTAATTATTGATTATCTTTATTACGAATTTCCACTCGTCTGATTTTTCCGCTTATGGTTTTAGGTAATTCATCGACAAACTCAATAACTCTTGGGTATTTATATGGTGCGGTTTGATTTTTTACATGTTCCTGAAGCTCTTTGATAAGATTTTCATTACCTCTATCCTTATAGTCTTTTGTAAGAACAATGGTAGCCTTTACGACCATTCCCCTGATTGCGTCCTTTACACCTGTAACAGCGACTTCAAGAACGGCTGGATGTTCCATAAGCACGCTTTCAATTTCAAAAGGTCCGATACGATATCCCGAGGATTTTATAACATCGTCTTTTCTGCCGATATACCAAAAATATCCGTCATTATCCTTATAGGCAAGGTCATTTGTATGATAAACTCCGCCTCTCCATGCTTCAGCTGTTGCCTCGGGATTTTTATAGTATTCTTTGAATAAGCCTATTTTTTGCTTTGTTTTTGGAATAATTACAATTTCTCCCTCGTTGCCGCTTTCAACTTCATTATATTCATCATCAACAATTTTGACATCAAAAAGAGGTGTTGGTATACCTGTTGAACCCGCTTTTGGTTCCATATTGCACATATTTGCGATTGACAGCACCGATTCTGTCTGACCGTAGCCTTCCATTACTTTTAAACCTGTTAACTCATACCAACGATTAAAAACCTCCGGATTAAGAGCTTCTCCGGCAATACTGGTACGTTTCAGGTTTGAAAGATCATAATCTGCGATTCCCTCTTTGATAAACATTCTGTACATTGTAGGTGGTGCACAGAACGATGTTACCTTATAATCCTGAATTTTTTTGAGAATATCATCTGCATGAAAACGGTCAAAATCATATACGAATATGCAGGCAGCACAAAGAAACTGACCATACATTTTTCCCCACATACATTTTGCCCAGCCTGATTCGGAAATTGTGAGATGAAGGCTGTTTTCATCAAGCTTGTGCCAATATCTTGCAGTCACAATATGACCTAGGCAATAATAATGTGTATGGACTACCATTTTAGGATAACCTGTTGTTCCTGAAGTAAAATAAATCAACATATCATCAGAAACATTATTTTCTATACGTTTTAATTCAGTAGAAAATTTGCTACATTCTTCATCAAAATCGATCCATCCATCCCTTTGTCCCCTAACGATAAACTTTTTCTTTATACCGTTATACTCTTCAAGTGATTGTTCTATATGCTCGGTTACTTCACCGTCAGCTGTAGCGATGACATAGCTTACATCGGCCGCCTTAAAACGGTAGGTATAATCTTTTTTCATAAGCTGATTTGTCGCAGGAATAAGTATAGCTCCGATTTTATTAAGAGCAAGGAGCAAAATCCAGAACTGGAAGTGTCTTTTAAGCACAGAAAGAACCATATCCCCTTTTTTTATTCCATGAGAAATAAGCATATTTGCGCATTGATTAGATCTTACGGATAGATCCTTATATGTGAAGGTGTGTTCTTCTCCCTTGTCATTAACCCATATCATCGCTTTTCTGTCAGGCTCATTATTTCCGATAACATCAATAATATCATATGCAAAATTGAAATTTTCGGGTATATCAAAATCCAGCTCTTTAATTGTACCATTTTCATCAAAGGTTTCTTTGATATATTTTTTGTAAAGATCTTTCATTTTCATTTTTGTTTGTCCTTTCAATATGACTTGGATTTTACACGTTATATTCGTGTAAAAACTGATTATGATCTTTTTTATAATATTCTTGAAAGCTTTTCAGAATATTCTGCTCTGAATTCCGCAAATCTGCCCTCATCTAAAGCTTCTCTGATTCTTTCTGTAAGAGTATTATAAAAATACAGATTATGAATTACTGCAAGACGTCCTGCAAGCTGTTCGTTTGCTTTAAAAAGATGACGAATATATGCTCTTGAATGATTACGGCAGGTAGGACAATCACATTCTGGGTCAAGCGGGAGAGAGTCTGTTTCATAACAAGCGTTTGTTGCGTGCATAATTCCATTCCAAGTAAAAATAGTTGCATGACGTGCATTTCTGCTCGGCATTACACAGTCAAAAAGGTCAATTCCCCTTGCAACACCTTCAATAATATTAGACGGAGTTCCCACTCCCATAAGATAACGAATTTTATTTTTTGGCATAAAAGGCTCAACATCTTCTATGATTTTGTACATTACTTCAGTTGGCTCTCCGACAGCAAGACCTCCGATTGCATAACCATCCATATCCAGTCTTGCTATTGCTTCCATATGTTTAATACGAAGATCAGAAAATGTGCAGCCTTGATTTATACCGAAAAGCAGTTGATTTTTATTTATAGTATCGTGTAAAGCATTAAGCCTCTCCATCTCTTCTTTGCATCTGTAAAGCCAACGAACTGTACGTTCACAAGATTTTTTTGAATATTCATAGGTTGCAGGATTTTCCACGCATTCATCGAATGCCATTGCAATTGTTGATGCAAGATTTGATTGGATGCGCATCGATTCCTCAGGACCCATAAAAATCTTTCTTCCGTCAACGTGGGAGTTAAAGTAAACGCCTTCTTCTTTTATTTTACGAAGCTTTGACAGCGAAAAAACCTGAAATCCACCGCTATCAGTAAGAATAGGCTTATCCCAATTCATGAATTTATGAAGTCCACCCATTTCCTTGATAACTCTGTCGGAAGGCCTGACATGAAGATGATAGGTATTGCAAAGCTCAACCTGTGTTTTAAGTCCCTTCAGGTCAATTGACGATATTCCGCCCTTTATAGCTGCGGAAGTTCCGACATTCATAAAGCAAGGAGTTTGAAAAGTGCCGTGTACGGTTTCAAATTTTCCTCTGCGTGCCTTACCTTCTGTTTTTATAAGTGTATACATATTAACTCCAATCTGCGTTATATCTTTCAATAAGCTCATTTATATCAACGTAATATTTTTTTCTGTTTAAATCTGCGTATACAGTTACTTCATAGCCTATAAATTCAGATAAATCATACAGTATATTTTCCGATCTGCATTTAATAATTTCTCCGTTCAATGGGGAATGTATTTCACATTCAGCTATGTATGGGTGCTTATTATTAATTGTGACAGCTTGATTTTCTTTAGCCGATATGATTATTCCGTTTAGAACATCCCCGTTATTTATCAATTTATTCCTGTGATTCGTCTTGGCAAGATGAACACCCATGATTATCACACCTATTATAGTAAATACAGAGCCTAAGATTATAAAAACAATTTCCAGAATCTTTGAATCAGATATAAAATCATTAGGATCATTTTTATCTATGTATATGTTAAGTTCGTCACCTTTACTTAAAAGAGATGAATAATAATCAAGCTTTCCGAAATAGACATTGTCATTAGCTTTGTATAGTATTGTTATATCTTTTTTTGAGGAATCAATTTCGTATACAATTGCATTAACCAATTCTCTGACCTTTATGGATTCCGATTTTTTTATGCAAATACAAGTTGCGAAAATAATTAAAACTAATCCGACAATGAAATATGTTAAACCCCAAACGGTATATATCATGCGAGAACCCTTGTTTTTCATATAAAACCACCTGTTACAGTATTATCATTGCATCTCCGAAGCTGAAGAATCTGTATTTTTCTTCGACAGCGGTCTTGTATGCATCCATTGTTTTATCATATCCAAGAAAAGCGGAAACAAGCATTATTAATGTGCTTTCGGGCAAATGAAAATTGGTTATAAGTCCATCTATGACCTTAAATTCATAGCCCGGATATATGAAAATATCTGTATATCCCTCATGCTCATCTATTTCATTATAAAATGTACCAACGCTTTCAAGGGTTCTGCAAGAAGTTGTGCCCACAGCTATTACCCTGCCGCCCTCTGATTTAGTCTGCTTTATCAAATCGGCTGTTTCCTTTGGAAGATGATAATGTTCAGAGTGCATTTTATGCTCAAGAACATTGTCCTCCTTGACGGGACGGAAAGTGCCTAAGCCAACATGGAGTGTAACGTAGGCAAGCTTTACACCCATACTTTTTAACCCTTCAAGCATTTCTTTTGTAAAATGAAGACCCGCTGTCGGCGCAGCCGCAGAGCCTAATTCTTTGGAATAAACGGTCTGGTATCTTTCTCTATCATTTAACTTTTCTTTTATATATGGTGGTAGTGGCATTTGTCCAATCTCTTCAAGCGCTGTAAAGAAATTCTCTTCACATTCGAATTTTGCGATTCTGTTTCCACCCTCGACTATTTCGGTTATTTCAGCTTTAAGTCTGTTATCGCCAAAGCTGAAACGAGAACCAGGCTTTGCTTTTTTTCCGGGACGAACAAGAATTTCCCATAGCTTGTCCCCTTTTTGTTCAAGAAGCAGAAATTCAACAACAGCACCTGTTCCTTCCTTTACGCCATAAAGACGTGCAGGAAGAACTCTTGAATTATTAAGAACAAGCAAGTCACCTTTTTTTAGGTAATTGCATAGATTATAGAAACGGCTATGTTCAATTTCACCGCTTTTTCTGTCTATCTTCATAAGGCGAGAGTGATTTCTCGGTTCTATCGGCGTTTGAGCGATAAGCTCCTCGGGAAGATTGTAATAAAATTCCGATTTCAACATAAAATAAAAGATATCCTTTCAGATTTTTTGTTTTACAGTAATTATTAAAAT
>CAZUDC010000087.1:0-4868 GCA_964619105.1 uncultured Ruminococcus sp. | reverse complement strand
GAATAACATTGAATATGGGAAGAACCTGAACGGCATTTCTCTCGATTTTAACAGAAATTCCGTTTGGAAGTGAACGAGGAATATTCTCATAGAAGCCGCCGCCTGTGATATGGCTGATAGATTTTACATTAACAGCGTCGAGAAGCTTCATAACAGCCTTAACGTATATTTTTGTAGGCGTGAGCAGGCATTCGCCAAGCGTTGAACCCAGCTCGCTGTAATGACGTGCAAGATTCTGTTCATTAACAGTAAAAACCTTTCTGACAAGTGAAAAGCCGTTTGAATGAACGCCGCTTGACTTGATTCCGATCATCACGTCGCCTGCCTTCTGTGTATCAGGCTTAAGTATCTTATCCTTATCAACAACACCAACAGAGAAGCCTGCAAGGTCATACTCATCAACAGGATAGAAGCCCGGCATTTCAGCAGTTTCGCCACCGATAAGAGCACATTCTGACTGAACACAGCCCTCTGCAACGCCTGATACTATATTGGCAACCTTTTCGGGCACATTCTTGCCAACTGCGATATAATCAAGGAAAAACTGTGGTTTTGCACCGCAGCAAATAACATCGTTGACGCACATAGCAACACAGTCAATGCCTACAGTGTTATGCTTATCCATAAGGAAAGCAATTTTGAGCTTTGTGCCTACACCGTCTGTACCAGAAACAAGAACAGGCTTGCTGATACCTGTCATATCAAGCTCAAAAAGACCGCCGAAGCCGCCCAGACCTGAAAGAACACCGCTTGTCATAGTTCTTGCAACGTGTGCCTTCATCAACTCAACAGCCTTATAGCCTGCGGTAACGTCAACTCCGGCTTCCTTGTAGCTTTCTGAAAAACTCTTCATTTTGAATGCTCCTTTTTGTTTCAATATTTACGAAATTATGACAATACCGTACAAAGCCATCAAAGGGGCATTGTGTAGCATTATCTTATACAGACTGAAATACGCCATCGGTAAAGGCGGAGCTTCCGAGGACCCTCCCCTTAACAGTCTGAAAAAAATCAATTTATTCCTTACCATTCCAGCAATAGGTGCATAGCTTACAGCCCTCAAGACCTATAGCCCTGATCGTTCCGTCAAGCGACTGGAATTCAAGCGAAGTCAGCTTCAATCTGCGGCATATCTCCTCACGGAGCCTCTTACCTCTTTCAGTGTTTGTATCGCTGTATTCCTCAATATATTTAATACCCTCTGCACCCTCGTACTCATCTATTATCTGCCTTGCGATAAGCTCAAGCTCGGAGGTACTGCGTGAAAAATTGAGGTATTTACAGCCAAACATAATCGGAGGACACGCTGAACGCATATGAACCTCTTTAGCACCATTTGCATAAAGAAATTCGACAGTTTCACGCATCTGGGTTCCTCTTACGATGCTATCGTCAACAAAAAGCAGCTTTTTACCCTCAATAAGCTCATGAACAGGGATAAGCTTCATCTTTGCGACCTTATTTCTCATCGACTGATTAGTTGGCATAAAGCTTCTCGGCCAGGTCGGAGTATACTTTATGAAAGGACGGGCAAACGGAATACCGCTCCTGTTCGCATAACCGATAGCGTGCGGAATGCCCGAATCAGGAACACCGCATACATAATCGACATCGGGAAGCTTGCCGTTTGCAATATCATGCTCCGCCATAATTTCACCGTTGCGCGTCCTCATTGTTTCTACTGTAACGCCTTCATAAACGGAATTGGGATAACCATAATATGTCCACAAAAATGAACATATCTTCATATCATTTCCGCCGCCGTAAAGCACCTCACAGCCATCAGAAGTAAGCTTAACTATCTCGCCCGGAAGAAGCTCACGATAGGTTTCATATCCAAGCTTCTGAAAAGCAAAGGATTCAAGCGAAAGACAGAATCCATCGCTTCTCTTCCCGATAATAACAGGAAGTCTGCCGAGCTTATCCCTTGCAGCAATGATACCCTCGCTTGTCATAAGCATAAGTGACATTGAGCCTTCGACCTTATTCTGTGCATATCTTATGCCCTCTACAATTGATCCCTTCTGAGCTATAAGAGCGCCGACAAGCGCACTGGAATTAACATTGCCGCTGCTCATTACTTCAAAGCTTTCCGAGCAGCTGTTTAAGATCTCATTGCAAAGCTCAGCACTGTTTCTGATAATTCCGACCGTGCATATCGCATACAAGCCAAGCTTTGAGCGAACAAGTATAGGCTGCGGATCAGAATCGCTTATACAGCCTATACAGATGTTGCCTCTCATACCTTCAATATCGCTCTCAAACTTTGTTCTGAAGGGGGAATTTTCTATCGAGTGGATACTGCGCTGAAAACCAAGCTCGGGAGCATAAGCGGTCATACCGCCTCTTCGTGTGCCGAGATGTGAATGATAATCCGTGCCGAAAAAAACGTCACTGATGCAGTCATTATGTGAAACTGCTCCAAAAAAACCGCCCATTTTTTATTCTCCGAAGATACGCTTCATCATTTCCTGATATGCTTCTTCAACGCCGCCCATATCACGACGGAATCTGTCCTTATCAAGCTTTTCGTGAGTCTTACTGTCCCAGAAACGGCAAGTATCGGGAGAAATTTCATCAGCCAGGATAATTTTGCCATGGTATCTGCCGAACTCTATCTTGAAATCAATGAGGTCAATGCCGATATTCTTAAAGAAACCGAGCATAAACTCATTAACCTTGAAAGCATACTTTGTGATATCGTCAATTTCTTCCTGAGTTGCAAGACCAAGACCGAGAGCATAATATGAATTGATGAAAGGATCTCCAAGATCGTCATTTTTATAAGAAAATTCAAGAGTTGGAGACTTAAGAGGAGTACCCTCTTCAATTCCCAGCTTCTTTGAGAAGCTTCCTGCGGCAACATTTCTCACGATAACCTCAAGAGGAACGATCTCAACATGCTTAACAACCGTTTCCCTATCGGAAATTTCCTCAACAAGATGAGTTGGAACGCCTGCTTCTTCAAGCTGCTTGAACATAAAGTTAGTCATCTTATTATTAACAACGCCCTTACCGCGGATAGTGCCTTTCTTTTCACCATTGAAAGCTGTAGCGTCATCCTTGTAATCAACGATAACATAATCGGGGTTATTTGTAGCAAAAACCTTCTTTGCCTTGCCTTCATAAAGCTGTTCTGCCTTAACGATGTTTTCCATAATACTTTCCTCCAAAAATTACAAATTATTAAGCTCCTGCTGAAGCTTTTTATCCTTTTCCTTAACGCCCTCGAGCATATCAAGCTTTGCCTTTTCAAGCTTTTCTGCAAGAGATGGCTCTGAAATAGCAAGCATCTGAACTGCAAGGATAGCAGCATTTTTTGCACCGTCAACAGCAACTGTTGCAACGGGGATCCCACCTGGCATCATAACAGTAGCAAGCAGAGCGTCCATACCGTCAAGAACGGATGATTTACAGGGAATACCGATAACAGGAAGTGTTGTATGCCCTGCAACTACACCTGCGAGATGAGCCGCCATACCTGCAGCACAAATAATCACGCCAAAACCATTTTCCTTTGCCGAAGAAGCAAACTCACTTGCAAGCTGCGGAGAACGATGTGCAGACATTACGTGACATTCATACGGAACGCCATAAGCCTTCAATTCATCGATCGCCTTTCTCACAACGGGCAGATCGCTGTCGCTGCCCATAATAATAGCAACCTTTTTCATAATGACCTCCTGTAAAAAAATTAAAGCTGCGAAATATATTCACAGCAATAAAAGCATACAATTATAGTGTAAAAGTGCGGATACAGACAAAGAAGCAGATAACATAAAGCCAAACACAATCAATCTCCCCTTTAAATTTAACGCTTTTACACTTTTTCACAAAACCAACTACTATTATTTTACTTTATTTTAATGACTATTTCAAGTCCTAATCGAAAATATTTTAAATTTTATAATAATTACAAATTACTTCTTGCATTTTGCGCATGGATATGTTATAATGACGAATAAGGTAATAACCTAATACTTATTGGAGGTGTCATTTATGGCATACAAAATTTCAGATGAGTGTATTATGTGCGGCGCTTGCGCAGATGGCTGTCCTGTTGGTGCAATCACAGAGGGCGATGGCAAATATGTTATCGACGCTGAAAAGTGCATTGACTGCGGTGCTTGTGCAGGGACCTGTCCTGTTGGTGCACCTTCTGCTGAATAATGCACAAATTTTCAAGCTGTACTGCTTTGGCTGTACAGCTTTTCTTTTTTTAGAATTATACAATAAGGGTTTTGCCCCGTTATTTAATGTCTGCTCAACAACCGACAAAGTGCGTAGAAGCTTTCCTCCGGAGCAATTTTTCAGTTGTTGGATGCAAGAATTTTTAGCTTTTCCCAAAAATTCTTCCACCTTGCCGTCCACAATGGCGGCAAAAGCAGACATTGATCGGGGAGTACATCACTAATCAAAGATTTGTGCTACTGAGAATTCTGCTTTACAGGATTTTCAGCCAATAACTGCTCTTCGGGTAGTTATTGAGTACGCACTATTTAATACGGCGAAGCCAGCCTATATTCATTAGCAGATCGAACTCCCACTAACAGTAAATGAAACTCTCCACAAAATTGAATTTCATTCAACATGGTGGAGAGGACATCTTGCCTAAGTTATAAAAAACGCTCCTGCCCAAATGGACAGAAGCGTTTAATTTTAATGGATCATATTGTGATTAAGCATTGATAGCTGTAACAACGCCTGAACCAACTGTTCTACCACCCTCACGGATAGCGAAACGGAGACCTTCTTCAATAGCGATAGGAGTGATAAGCTCAACGTCCATTGAAACGTTATCGCCAGGCATACACATTTCCTTATCAGCAGGAAGTGTGATTACACCAGTAACGTCAGTTGTTCTGAAA
>CAZUDC010000086.1:0-4962 GCA_964619105.1 uncultured Ruminococcus sp. | reverse complement strand
GGTCGTAACTGCCATGGCATCTGTCGTCGTCTTCTGCACCACCTATGCCCTGATTCTGCCTGCCATCACCATGGAGAAGACTTGCCCCATCCCGGAGCACACCCATGGGGATGGATGCTATGAGGCACAAATGGTTCGGGTGCTGGACTGCCAGGAGACGGTGCACAGCCACAAGGATGGGTGCCGGGATGAAAATGGAGACGAGATTTGCGGCTATGCGGATTTTGTCATCCACACCCACGGGGAAGCCTGCTGGGATGCAGAAGGAAATCTGTGTTGCACCCTGCCGGAAATCGAAGCCCACACCCATGACGACAGCTGCTTTGTGCTACAGAAGCATGTCCATGATGACAGCTGTCTGGAGGCGGTGCGGGGTGAGCTGATTTGCCTTCTGGAGGAAGTACCTGCCCATACCCACGACGACAGCTGCTCCGGCCAGGTGCAGCAGCTGACCTGCGGCATGGAGGAGACCGGGGGCCATGCCCACGGCCCGGAGTGCTATACGACGGAATCGGTGCTGTCCTGCGGCCAGGAAGAATCGGAAACCCACAGCCATGATGACAGCTGCCGGACGGAGGTGGAGACCCTTTTCTGCGGCCAGGAAGAGGTTCCCGCCCACAGCCATACAGTTGACTGCTATACGCTGACTCAGCTGGTCTGCGACCTGCAGGAGACGCAGGGGCATACCCACGGGGATGCCTGCTGGGACTGGACTCAGGAACTGGTGTGCCAGATTCCGGAGGAGACGTGGGTTGCAATCTGTGGCCAAGAGGAGAAAATCCCCCACATCCACGATGCTTGGGTCAATCCGGAGAACCCCGGCTGCTATGACGAGACGGGAACCCGCCTGATTTGCGGCCAAAGGGAAATCTGTACCCACAGCCACACGGAGTCCTGCTTCCGGGAGGAGGAGCGCCAGGTGCTGGTGTGCACCCAGGAGGCCCATACCCACACCCCGGAGTGCCAGCCCGCCAGCGGCATGGATTACATCTGCGGAAAAGAAGAACACACCCACGGGGAAACCTGCTATGACGAAGCAGGAAACCTGACCTGCACCCAGGAAGAGCACGCCCACACGGAGGCCTGCCTGGCAGAGGAAGAGCCGGTTACCTACGTCTGCGGGAAGGAAGAACATGTCCATGGGGAAGCTTGCTTTGACGAGACAGGAAAGCTGGTTTGTCCCCTGGAAGAGCATACACACCAGGAGCAGTGCCGCCTGCGGGAACTGACCGAGGAGGAGCAGGCCCGGGTGGAGGCGCTGATTCAGGCCATTGATGCCCTGCCCAGTAACGAGGAAATCAGCCAGGCCCTGGCGGCTCTGGAAGAGACGGGAGATCAGGAAGGCTATGACAGCTATCTGGCAGAGCTTGCCAGCCAGGCCCTGTCCGTCTATGTGCGCTACGAGGACATGGAGCCCTCCCTGCGCTATGCCGTGACCAACGCCCAAAAGCTTATGAATCTGGCCTGGCTCTGGTCGGCGGGCACCTTGGAAGTGAAGGACAAAGTTACCGTATACCAGGTAAATTCCTATAGCCAGGCGAAAACGCTGCTGGTTCATGGCGGCACCATACGGAGCAAACTCGGAACTGGCATGATATTTACCAACTGGAATGTAGTTTTTGTAGAAAACAAGAATGGATTTTTCTATGTCCAAAAATATGAAGCGAAGGGAAAAGAAAAGCTGGATTATAGCGCTCCCGAAGGCGGCTTCCTGCTCCTGCTGTACGACACCACGGTCAATGCGGAGGCAGGGGACCAGGTCCAGCTGGATTTTGACTATACATCTGCCAGCGGCTACAATTCCACAGGCCATGGTACTGTGAGCTTCGGAATCTTTAAAAAAGCGGATAAAGACAATCGCGAAAAGCTGACGACAGTTCTCGGCGCAGATACCCGAAATTTGATTGAGGTTAATCTGTACGATTACGGTTCCAATATCAATGATCTCTACAACGGGAATAAGAAGTATCCCGGTTTCCAGCAGGATAATGGTACGAAATCGGTGGGCTCTAGCCTGAATGAATACAGTTTTAACTTTGGCAATAACATTACTGCGGATCTGGCTGCGGGGCATACCAGCGTTACCAACCAGGGTGGTACAATCAATACAACCACGGATGGGGCCAACTCGCCTATCAGCGGTGCCATGAAAGGTACACTGGGTAGCGACGGCTACCCGGCCCTGGCAGACGGAACGAGCCTGAGCTACTTGTTCAGCAACGGTACCTACGCAAAAAAGCAGAACAGCCAAAGTATCAACGGTCTGTTCCAGTATAACAGAACAACCGGTGCCTATACCTTCAACAGCCGGACGAACCATGCCCAGTTTAACTCCGGGTCGGATACCTTTACCCTGTATAAGCAAATCATCACCTCTAACTTCATGATGTACCCCTTCGGCAATTTCCTGCCCTTTAATGACATTGTACATCAGAGTGCCCAGGCCAGCACGATTGATAAGGCCTATCTCCAATCCATTGCAGCCAGCGCCCAGCAGAAGTATAACAATGGTTTGGGAGCGGCATACAACACGCTGGCGACGAGCCTGGAGCAGTTCATCAATGTGATGGATGGCAAATACCCCAAGGGCTGGGGCGCTGCGGAGTGCCTAAAGGCATATTTTGAGGAGGCTGGGATTGGCATTAACGAGAGTATTCTCAACACGATGTTAGGAAATATTTACTCCATCGACTACGATGAGCCCACAGACTTCTACTTCGGCATGGAGATGAAGATGAACTTCGTGCAGCCCCACAATGGCCTGACGGGCCTGGATGGTAAGCAGCCCATGGTGTTCTACTTCACCGGTGACGATGATGTGTGGGTTTACATTGATGGTGTGCTGTTCCTGGACCTTTCCGGTATTCACCGCCATGTGGGCGGCGAAATCGACTTCGTTAACGGCGTAGTCAAGTACTACAGCCTGGACAAAAATACCGGTGACGTTAGCACCGTCCCTTACAAGACGGTCAAATTCTCGGAACTGGTGAGTCAGGAAAAGCTCAACGACAAGGGTACCTTCCAGGACTACTCCACCCACTCCTTCAATTTCTACTACATGGAGCGTGGCGCGGGTTCCGGTGTTTGCCGGATGAACTTCAACTTCCCCCTGCTCCATAAGAATTCCATTTCCGTTTCCAAGGCCCTGAGCGTGGACAAGGGCGATGCCCCTCTGCTGGGTAACCCGGATTTCAAATTCCAGGCACTGAAGGAAGACGGGAAGACGCTATTCATTGCCCCGGACACCCCGTACAAGATTCTGGATGCCGACGGCAAGGAAAGTGGCACCGGAACCACCGACGAAAACGGCGTTTTCAAACTGAAAGCGGGCCAGACGGCGTTGTTCACTGAAATTCAGGAAAATGCGGGCAAATATTTCATCCGGGAGCTGCTGGATGCGTCTGTCTTTGAACAGTACGGCCAGATAACCGTGGATGGAACCAGCCAGACCGAAAACTACGATGTAACCGTTGGCAAGGATGCCTTCAAGGGTGTCAACAGCCCCGTCAAGAATGTGGCTGACGGCAGTACGATTTTCCACTTCAATAACCAGGTGACCCGCAACAAAACCGGCAGTCTGACCATTAAGAAGGAACTGGAACTCTATGAGGGAACCAAAGTAACCGGCCCCTTCGAATTCTGGGTGACCCTGGACGGCACCCCCCTTCCTGAGGGCACCGCCTATACCGTGGGGGAAGAAACCAGAAGCGTAACAAAGGCGGGCATCATCCCCTTGCAGAAGGATGAAACTGCGGTTATTTCCGGCATCCTGGCCGGAACGCCCTACACGGTGAAGGAAACCACCACCGATGGCTACTGGGTAACCTACACCTGCAACGGCAACTCCCAGACTGACCCCGTCAGCGGCACCATTGGGGTGAGTCAAACGGTGGCGATTGTGGTTACCAACAGCGAAAAGGGCACGAAGCTGGAGATTCCCCTGGAGAAAACTCTGGTTTCCCCCGATGGAGAGGAGCACACCTACACGTTCCGGCTTGTTCCGGTTAAAGACGAGAGTGGCCAGACGGCAGTGGAGGGCGGCCAAGTCCAGACCGCCGAAGTGGCCATCACAAATGACCCGGCAACGGCCAAATTCCAGCTGGAATACCCACGGCGCACCCTGGAAAACCTCCCGGCTACCTTCTATTACAGAATTACCGAGGACATGGGCAAGGAAATGGGCACCATTTATGACCAGGCGGTCTATGTGGTGGAGGTCACCGTAACGGAAAAAGATACCCTTTCTGCTGCCATTACCCAGGTCTGGAAGAATGGCGAAGAACTTTCGGCGGATAGTCCGATTGCCTTCGTCAACAGGCTGGATTCCTACGAGCTGCCCCAGACTGGCGGCCCGGGTACAAATCTGTATATTGCAGGCGGCGCGGCCCTGACTATGGCGGCGGCACTCCTGCTGTATTATCAACGCAAACGCAGAAGGGGGGAAGCTGCTTCCCCATAACGTTGCGCCCCCTATAGTCAAAAATATATTGGAAAGGATTTTGAAAAGTATGAGAAAATTAGTATCCCTCCTGCTGGCCCTGACCCTGGTCTTCGGCCTGGCAACTACGGCTTTTGCTGCGGAAACTACCGCCGTTTCCGGTGTCAACGGTAACAATGGTAAGATTACCATTACAAATGCCGTCGTAAATCAGACTTACACGGTTTATCAGATTCTGGTTCTGGAAAGCTTCAGCGATGAGAATGACGATACGGTGCAGAATGACGGTGCCTACTCCTACAAGGCAGCGGAAGACTGGACAAGCTTTGTGTCTGGCACCGACGTTAAGGACGTGTATCTGAAAACGGATGCCAATGGCTATGTAACTTGGGTGGAGAAGGCTGATGTTGTCAAGTTTGCAGAGTTAGCGAAGGCCTATGCAAAAAAACTGAAAACTAGTCAGGGTTCCGAGAAGGCAACCACCACCACTGTGGAATTCACCGGGCTGAACCTGGGTTACTACC
>CAZUDC010000085.1:0-4999 GCA_964619105.1 uncultured Ruminococcus sp. | reverse complement strand
AGAAAGCGGAAAGAGGAGATTTTGAATGTTGTTACCACAAAGAAATTATAAATGCATGAGGTGATAGATATGACTGAAACTATTATTTTGGCTGAAGACAAGTGGATAAGTCTTGAAGAGGCTTCTGAGTATTTAGGGGTAAAGCCTATAACCATCCGTGAGTGGATCAGAAAAAACAATGGGATACCTGCTCATAAGATAGGCAAACAATGGAAGTTCAAACGGTCCGAACTTGACTTGTGGGTAAAAAGCGGAAAGAGTGCGTTGTAATGGAAAAACAAATAGATAGTATAAAAAAATCGCTAACTGAGCTATATAAGTTCTTAAACCAAAATTATTCTAGAGTTGAAATTTCCTCGATTAGCGAAGAATTAATAAAGATAATTTCTCATAGTCCTAAGGATTACATTACTTCTCTTGGAGGAGTAACGTATGAGGATATTCAACTCTACCTTGCTCGTGTAAATGAAAAAGAGCAAATTAGGAAGAGTAATGGGGTTTATTATACCTCAAATGATGTGGTCAAGTTTATATATTCAAATTCGATTAAGGCGTTGTATGGAACATTGCGCAGTAGCAATCTGCATGTGCAAGACTTGAACGGAATACCGTATAGGTCTTTTAGTTATTGCAAAACGGTGTTTGACCCAACTTGCGGTGCTGGTGAATTTTTATTAGTCGCGCTTTCAATTAAACTTGACTTGATTGATTTGCATCAAGACACTGTATCACAAAAGGATATCCGCAAGGTTGTAAGAACAATTTTTGGCAATGATATAAATCCAGACTCAATTGTAATTACAAAATTAAGGCTATTCCTGTATCTTTTGAATAGATATGGGGTAGATAAAATTGCAGGCATTGCAGATGAATTGAATACGAATTTTGGTTGCTATGACTTTATTAATCTAAATCAGGAGTTTGACCAAAAGTTTGATATTATAATTGGAAATCCTCCATATGTAGAGGATTCAAAGTGTGACACGGCACCAAAAGAAAAATACGGCAACGTTTATGCAAATGTGCTATCTAATGTGTCCACTTGCTTGGCACCCAATGGCGTTATGGGGTTCATAATTCCGCTATCATATGTTGCTACACCGAGGATGAAACGAATCAGAGAAACCTTAAACAATAAACTCTCTGAGCAATATATTTTAAGCTATTGCGATAGACCTGATTGCTTATTTCCTTCAGTACATCAAAAGTTGTGTATATTAATAGGTAAGTATAACGAGGAAAGTACGAGCAAAAAAATATATACTAGCAACTATCATTTTTGGTATAAAGAAGAACGGGATACACTGTTTACCAATGCTCATTCTGTATTAAATCGTTATGTGTTCGGAGAATATATACCAAAGATTGGAACCAAATTAGATGCGTCTATATTTAGAAAAGTGACTACTAATAGAACAACGTTATATTCGCTGTTATCTGGAACGCAGGATGATGTTTATTTGAATATGCGAGCAGCTTTTTGGATAAAAGCCTTTAGAAATGAACATGTTTCAGGCGAATACAAACGATTCAAATGTAATTCTGCCGAAAACGCCAATTTATGCATGTGTATATTAAATTCCTCGTTGTTTTGGTGGTATTGGATTTGCGTTTCAGACTGTTGGCATATAACGAATAAAGAACTGAACGGTTTCACTGTGCCACATATTACAAATGATGAAGAAATTAAAAAACTCGCTACAAAACTCGAGAAAAAGCTTGAGCAAACCAAAATATATGTGGGGACAAAACAGACTGAGTATGAATATAAACATAAAGAGTGTACTCAAGAAATTCACGATATAGATGATTTAATATGTGAGTCCTTTGGATTAACGGAAGAAGAAACTCTATATATTAAAAATTTTGCATTAAGGTATCGTGTCAGTGGAGGTGTAAGTAATGAAAATAATTGACCTTTTTGCAGGGTGTGGAGGTCTTTCGTTAGGATTTATTAAGGACGGTCATATGGTTCTTAAAGCTCTAGAATATGATGCAGCTATAGCGAAAACGTATCGACTGAATCACCCAGAAGTTGAAGTAATAGTTGACGATATTAAAAATGTCGATACATCAAATATATTTAAACAGGGAGATGCTGAAATTATTATTGGTGGGCCTCCTTGTCAAGGTTTTTCTATGGCTGGTGCAAGAATTAGAGGTGGTTTTATAGATGACCCTCGCAATTACTTGTTTAAACACTATTTTAACATCGTTAAAGCTGTAAAGCCAAAAGCTTTTATTATCGAAAATGTCAAGGGTATCAAAAGTATGCAAGACGGAAAGGTTTTCGATGAAATATTGAGGATTTTTTCGTCTAAAGAACTGCTTGACGGACAAGCTTATAATTTGTATTACCGTGTTGTGAAAGCAATAGAATTTGGTATACCACAAAAACGTGAGCGGATGATAATTATAGGTGTTCGAAAGGACACTGTTCCGTTTGAAAAAAAGTGGGAAGAAACTAAAATTCAAATCTTGAGTGAGAATCCTACATTTTTTGACCCTGTAACTGTTTTTGATGCTATTGGCAATTTACCCCCAGCGACTGAGGATGGTAAAGTTGCTAATCCAATTCCCCAATCATCATATCAGGAGTTTCTTTGTTCTACCGATAAAATATTACATAATCATAGTTATACAAATCATTCTAAGGTTGCTGTTGAAAGAATGAAAAAAATCAAGACCGGCGAAAACTATACTGTACTTGATGAACAAATAAACTCGGTGCACAGTGGTGCTTATGGAAGATTGTGTTGGAACGAGGCAGCTCCAACGATAACTACTCGTTTTGATACTCCTGCTGGCGGAAGGTTTATTCATCCAACAGAAAATAGAACATTGACGCCAAGAGAGGCGGCTAGGATTCAGAGTTTCCCTGATGACTTTGTATTTTATGGCAATAGAACGACTATATGTCGGCAGATAGGAAACGCTGTTCCGCCAAAGATATCATATTTCTTGTCAAGATTTTTGAAAAATATATTAGAGGAGGTATAGAATATGAACCCATTGTTAGAGCAAAAACTTAATAGTTTAAAGGCGGCGCATGAATTTGAGTGCTGGTATTTAGTCAAACATTCTACAAATTTTGCAAATTTGTGTTATTTGGTTTCCTTTTTGAAGGATTATGTTGAGCATCCAGGAATTTCCCGTAACCTTGAAAGTCATATTGAAAAAAGAGTAGCTGCAATTAACACAGAAAAACCGTATTTAAAACTCTCCAATAATTATCGTGCTTTGAGAGTCGCTGCTTTTTTTGGCTTAATAAAAATGACTTCAGCTAAATATGACGATTGCATCTTTACTGATACATATAACGAGGTCGCTACAAGGTGTTCTGGAGCATTTGAAAATACTGACCTTTATCAGGATATAATTACAAGACAAATCGAAAAAATGTATGTTGCATCGACAATTGATGAGGCCAAGGCGGACATAAGAAAAGATTATGCGATTTTTCCAATAATGTTCTTAAACAAGGTCTTAATCGAATTAGGGCGTACAACGGGTTCTTATTCGATATCAATGAACGAGTATAGATATTTGGTGGCAACGACCAAACGATTTGATGACTACCTCGAAACAATGTTGTATATTAAGCTTTTGCGAGACGAAGCGGATAAACCATATAACGGAACGACCGTATTATCGGAGTTTAAGAGCTTGAGAGACAAATTTGATAATCGTATGAATAAAGCGATTGAATTGCTTGAATATATCGACAGTTCTAACGATTGCTTTACTATTAAGAGTGAGTATGTTGATGCTGTTGCAAAAAAAGTTTATGAGTTTGAAAAGTCTTCGCATGAAATGGACGATGAACAATATATTGACTTTTTGTGTTCAACAAAATCATTTTTTGACGAGGTGGGAACAATGCATATAGAGAGTGATGACGAACGTGAAATGAATGCTAAACGTATAAATGGCGGTACTAATGTAATTCTTTATGGTGTGCCTGGTGCAGGTAAATCGTGGACGATTAAAAACCACTATTGCAGTGATGAGTCCTTAATGGAACGCTTAGTGTTCCACCCCGATTATACATATTCAGATTTCGTAGGACAAATCATACCTAAGCTTGATGCCGATGGCAATGTAAATTACATTTTTAGTCCGGGACCTTTTACTAAAATCGTAAAAAAAGCATATTGGAATCCTGATAAAATGTTTTATCTTGTTATCGAGGAAATTAACCGTGGTAACGCTCCTGCGATTTTCGGTGATATTTTCCAATTGCTCGATAGGGACGTGAATGGCGCTAGTGAGTACGCAATCACAAACGCTGATATAGCAAAGGTAGTGTACGCGGACGAAAACCACAAGGTCACAATTCCTTCAAACCTTACGATTCTTTGCACAATGAACACCTCTGACCAAAACGTATTTACCCTTGATACGGCATTCCAAAGAAGATGGAATATGCGCTTGATTCAAAACAAATTCCTTGACGATGCAGACGAAAGAGCGTTTGCGGAGACGAAGATTCTTGATACCGATGTAACTTGGGAAAAATTCTTTACCGAAATCAATGCCATTATTTTGAAAAAGAATATTCGTATGACCTCTTCCGAGGATAAGCGACTTGGTACACACTTTATAAAACCGAGCGACCTTGCCTTTGTGGCAGGTGATATTCGTCAAAACAGTATGTTTGCAGAGAAAGTGCTTAAATATTTGTGGGACGATGCGTTCAAGTTCAACAAGGACGAGCTGTTCGACATTTCAAAGGTTGTTAGCCTTGAAGATGTAATTGATAAATTCGTAAGCGCACAAGGAAATCAGCGTTTTGTCGCTATTTTCAAGCAGAACATTTATGATGCAATAATTCCTAAAGCTCAGCCTAATACGTAATAAGGAGGTGTAAGTATGTCTATTGACCGTGAGCATTTCAAATTAAGAGACCACTGTCACGTAGCTACTAATGAAGATGGCGATAGATTCGTTGGAGTAAAAGCCGACTCTACTAACGCTATGATTTATTTCCCTATGGGAT
>CAZUDC010000084.1:0-5061 GCA_964619105.1 uncultured Ruminococcus sp. | reverse complement strand
TACAGCACAAATCAAAGATTTGTAATACTGAAAATCCTGCTTTACAGGATTTTCAGCCAATAACTGCCCTTCGTGCTGCTATTGAGTACGCACTAATTATACCATATTGCAGCGGATTTTGCAACAAAAAAACCATTTTTTTACATAGCTATTGCTCCGCCTATTAAATCCTGGAGATTTATGCGGAGCAAGTAGAAAATTCAGGAGTTAATTGCAGACGCAATATTAATTATTTCCAAAAATTGCCGTTTTTCAAGTATATCAAAAGCAAAACGATATACTATCAAAACGGCAATTCAATTAACAGTAATATACAAGCTCCTTGCTCACCTCAGAAAGAAGCTCTTTATAAAGCTCACCCGCACCATCAAGATCGATACATACAAGCGGATCATTCAGAAATGCGTTGAATGCAATATCAAGATCCTTTTCAAGAACAGACCTGACTATGATTTTCTGATTGGAAATGTGTCTTATCGCAAGCGCCGCTATTTCATCGGGAAGGCTCCCTGATGTGACAGTTTGGACATTATTCTTACTGATAAGAACATTGGACGAAACTATTGCATTTTTCGGAAGATTTGAAATCTGACCATCGTTTACTCTGCATGCATTTGTTATAAGATTTCCATTTCCTATGACAGCACGTATCTGAAGTACAGCATCGCTTGAACAACCACCTATCGCAAGATACTCATTGCCACTCATAAGAGGCTTAACCCTGCCATGTCTGTCAATGGAAAGCTTTTTATTATAATTTGCGGCTGAACCACTGAATTTCCAGCTTTCCATGGTTTTTTTGCTGTTAAGATACCACGGCGGACAAAATTCTGCAATGGTTCTGTCACTGACAGCAGGAATTATACCATATCGCAGAAACAGATCGAACTTTACCTTATTTGCAGACGAAAACGGATTGGTTTTATACTCACCTGCATGAAGCTCATATCCCGTCTTATAATATTTTTCGGCATATTTACGAAAAATCGGCATGATATCCTCTCCGTCATAGCTTATCCTGTCAAACCACGAAAAGCCGCTTATACCCATAAGATTGTACTTTATATCACGTCTGCGGATATTGGAGATACCATTTTCCGTTTCAACAATACCTCCGATAAACTCAAGAGCCTGAAAAAGCTCGTTGGTAGAGCCGAAAATCTTTATCTTAGGATATACCCTTGTCATTATTTCGATACATTCGGACATAGGGTTGCTGAAATTGATGACCCATGCCTCAGGACAAAGCTTCTCAATGAGTTCTGCATATTTTATGTATATCGGAAGTATCCGCAGTGCATTTATTACACCGATAGGACCCGTCTGCTCGCCCGATGTCTGGATAATGCCGTATTTTTCGGTAATTGAATGGAGTGCAGCGTCATTATCGGGATTTCCGCAGCTTATAGACATAATAACGATATCAGCATTTTTCAAAGCTTCCTCAGGAGTATCGCAGGCAAGATAAACGATGTCCGACTTACAGCGTGGATTATCCCTGAAATTATTTCCGATGACCTCATTTGAAAGTGAAAGCTGCTTATCTGTATCATACAGATTCACAGTTGCACATATTTCCTCTGCAGCAAGCTCTGAAAAAAGCTTCCAGCCAAAATTATATGACCCTCCGCCTATATAAGCAATTTTAATTCTGTTTTCATTATTCATATAGGAATTTCCTTCCCCGTATTTTTTTGCGCAAACAGCGTCTGAAAGCAAGCTGCATTTCACAATATTACACATATATATTATGTAACAAAAAGAAGCTTTTGTCAATGGTATTGGTAATTTTTTGTATTTATTTTTTTTAATGTCTGCTCAACAACCGAAAAAGTTCGTAGAAGCTTTGCTTCGGAGCAATTTTTCAGTTGTTGGTGCAAGAATTTTTGACTTTTCCCAAAAATTCTTCCACCTTGCCGACCACAGTGGCGGTAAAACAGACATCGATCAGTGAGTACAGCACAAATCAAAGATTTGTAATACCGAAAATCCTGCTTTACAGAATTTTCAGCCAATAACTGCCCTAAGGGCATTTATTGAGCAAGCAGTATATTAACAAATAATCTTCTTTTTTTACACAAGCTAAGCAAGCAAATTTTGTGAAAACCAATAAAATACATAAATTACATTTCACAAAAAAAGAATTATTGTTAATATTGCAATAAGTTATTGACTTTTCTAATAAATTTTGTTATTATATATATGTATATTATCGTTGAATCTGACGTTTAATGATGATATAAGTAATGGATTACATTGATCGGGATAGTATATTTTTGCTGTCTGTAATTCTGTCGCAAAGATTCTGCGGCAAACCGCTTTACTTAATTTACTTAATAATGGGGGCAACAAAATGGATGTTTTTAACCAATATGACGTATTCAAGGAGAAAAGCTCCGCTTTTGCGAATGAGCTTGAAAGCAAATGCTTCAGCGACGCCAAGTATATATGTCACCCAACTCAAAAGAATGAACTAATATGCAAATGCTCTGATGAAGAAGCGAAGAGCAACGGACTTAATATCTGCCGTTATTCCGATATGCTGCTTATGTCATCCGACAACGATGAATGGCAGTCCTTCAATCTCACAAGAGCAAGAGAAATTGCTGCTGAAAAAGGTTTTGTATATCTTACGGATATTTTTGCGGAAAACGCTTTTTATGCTGAAGACTGGATGATAAACGGCAAGAATGATACTATTGTTGTCAGTGAAGCATATATGCGTGATAAGGGTAAAAAATATGCCCCTGTAACTCCGCTCACCAACAAGGTGCTTCATTTTAAAAAGCTCAACAATCCACTTTTGTGGAGCAAGGCTGATATAGGCGAGGTCATCACTGTTGATAAGGAATATATCAGCAAGTGTATAGATAACTATCTTGGAAAATGCGTATCGGAAGCCCCTGATTTTTCCGATTCAAACGACCTTTCCTTTGATCTTTTCGACAAAAAGGTCATAATTGACGGAAAAACAACAAGAATACTAAAAACAGACGTACTTTTTGAGCAGTTTGATTCCGTATATGGAGTTCTTGCAGAGGCTAAGGACATTCTGGAAGAATCTGGCTATGAATTATCCGCTAAGGATTTTATCGCTAAAATAGCCGCACAGATCCTTTTTAATAATGGTGTTACTGTTTCAGATGAAAAATTCATTTCTGAATATGTTGATAAATATTCAAAGCTTACCGATGAGGAGCTTGCAAATAATTCCTATGGTATCGCTCATAAAGATAACATCTCCGATCTGACAGCTGTAAAGATCGCTTTTGCAGAGGCTCTTTCAAAATCGTCTCTCTTTGATTACAGCTATAGTAAGAAATCCGACAGCAATTATATCGCTCTTATGAAGGATATTGAACAGAAGGATTTTGAGGGTACACAGGGTATCGCCGAAGAAAAATTCCTTATATCAAAAGTTCTTTCCTTCAGACCGGACAGCTACGGAATTTTCGCCTATACTCTTTATAAATATCCCGAGGAAGCCGAAAATCTCGGAAAGCTCGCTGATTTTTGGAACGTTGCTCCAATGGATAAGGCAACACTCCAGCATGTTATATATGGTTCATACCTCGATAATGCGGAGCTTAACGATGAAAACGGCAACTTCGCAGCAGGGATAAAGCAGGCTGAGATTATCAAGGAGGAGCTTGAAAAGGTCAACGTTAAGTATGGCTTTGAGGACAGAAAATATCTTGATGAGCTTGCAGAATACATAAAAGACGCAGACCTTCGCAGCAGAAGCTTCAACGGAACTGTTTTTGATACTCCAGAAGCTATGAAGCGCGCAGTTGCTAACGAGCTTGAATTGCAGACACTTTGTATCAACCTTTCCGCTCTTGACGAAAAGGAGCTTGAACAGCTTAAAAAGCATATAGAAGGCATTACGATCGACGATATAACAAAGTCAAAATATCTGCTTAAGGTAAAAATGGCTATGAACTGCGTTGAGGAAAGTATGCTTGAGCAGCTCTGCCTCGGTCTTGCAACGCTTGACGCTGATGAAACCATCAGGCTACGTGACGATGTTCTTAAAACAGGATATGCTGAATCGGTAATAAATGCAAAAATGGCTGATATCAATAATCACCTTGATATCGCATTCACAGAAGAGCTTAACAGAAGAATGTCAAAGCTTAACGATATGGATACATCTGAGATAGCCATTCTGCTCCAGAGCGTTAATTCAGGAAGATATCCGACTGTTATGGCTGAAAGCTATGCAAGAAGAATCGAGCAGTTCGCCGATGAAAAGATAAAATCCGAAATTGATATCATATGCAGCGGTATGGACGAATTTACACTTGAAATGCTTATCGACGCAAAGCTTAAGCTTTCAAATGAGAAATTCCCCGAAAAATACACCTGTGCATATATTGAAGAAATCGACAGACTTATTGTTGATTATGAGCGTCACGAGGTTGAAAGGCTCTTTGAAAATATCGATTTTGCTACAGAGGAAGAAATTGCCAACATCAAATCTGTGCTTAGCGAAAAGAGCTATAGTGATGAGCTTATTGCACCTTATATGATAAAGGTTTCCCAGCGTGAACAGGCTCTTATCGACGAAGAGCTTGAAACAATGTGCGAAAGCATCGAGGATATGGAGCAGGACAGACTTGATGAGATAAAATCAAGGATCATCTCCTCCGATAAAAGCTATAACAGCGAGCTTAAGGAAAAATGCCTTGACAGAATTGAACGCCGCGGGGCTGAGCTTAAGAATTCAGAGCTTGCTGAACGCTGCAAGTATATATTCTCAATGAATCAGAACGCTCTTAATGAGCTTAAGGACGTTCTTTTAAGCGGTGCTTACGATGAATCCATAACCACCGTTTACCTCAAAAAGGTTACAGAACGTGAGGATGAGATTCGCCGTGAGGAGCTTGACGAGCTTTGTGCCAATATTTCTGAAATGGATCTCGATCAGCTTGAAAGGCTCAGAAATGAAATTGCCGAAAATGAAGAATATGTTGCCATCTGCGATGAATACTTTGAACGAATCAACAATTGCGTTGATAATATAAAAAATGCTGAATATAATGCACTTCTTCACACCTG
>CAZUDC010000083.1:0-5113 GCA_964619105.1 uncultured Ruminococcus sp. | reverse complement strand
GCTCCCACTGAACATTTGCTTCGTTAAATGACGGGGCAAGCCCCTTATTGAATATAAATATACCGAAATTGAAACTAACGAAACGGGGCATTTTTATGCCAAAAGGACATCCAAATAAAAGATATACTCCGGAGTTCAAAATCAAAGTAGTTGAAACAATGCACAATGAAAGGTTAAGTTACAAAGAAACGGCAAGACAATTTGATATACCACAAGGACATAAAACCGTTGCAAAATGGGAACGTATCTATCTTGAAGAAGGCAAAGATGGCTTATACGTAGAGCGTCGGGGACGCAAGTCAATAGGCCGACCACCAAAGCTTAAGAAAGAAGTGGAAGAAGACCTTACCTCAGAAGTACAGCGTCTTCGTGCGGAGAATGCATACTTAAAAAATCGAATGCCTTGGTTGCCGAGAGGGTACGGCAAGAGAAAAAGCACAAGTGATATGGGAACTAAGGCACGAATTCAAAATATGGCTGCTCATAGATATTGCCAAGATTCCTCGCAGCACATATTACTATTACAGCAAACAATTTGATTCTCCAAATCTAAGCCGTCATCCGATTCTTGCACAAACAACAGATATGCTTGAAAAAGCATTTGCGAAAATTCCCGATAACACAAATCTTATCCTTCATTCTGATCAAGGCTGGCAATATCAGCATAAGCATTATCAAAAAATGCTGAAAGATAAAGGGATTAAGCAGAGTATGTCCCGAAAGGGCAACTGTCTTGATAACGCTTGTGCAGAAAGCTTCTTCGGCTTGTTAAAAACAGAATTGTTGTATTTGCAGGAATTTACATCAGTTGAACATTTCATTTCTGAGCTTACAGAATACATAGAATGGTACAACAATAAACGCGTCAGGCTTAAGCTTGATGGACTTTCTCCTGTCGAATACAGGCATAAAGCAGCATAACAAAAGCGGCCAAAATTGCTTCTGGTCGCTTTGCATAATTTTTCTTTTAAAACTTTGTTTAACTTTTTGGGGTCAGTTCATATGGGGCGGAGCTTTTATTTTAGTTAAATTCGTGCATTATTTTGTCGGCTTCCTGCCTTAATGTTTCTTCATCGTTGATCTGGTCTGTTTTTCTCATTATTGCTCCTCTGACATAATCCGGGAGCGAGCCGTAAAAAATTTTTGCGGAGCTGCTTTCTGAGAGAAGCTTATCAAGTCCGTGTTCCATTTTCAATTCTTCCTTTCCGAGCTTTTGCTCTTTAGCTCGAAAATAGTATAACTCCGATGAATGTTAATTATACATATCATACTGCTTGCCGATAAATGCTTTTACCTCGTCAATACGGCTTGTTCCGTCATCATGCCCCATCTGCCAATATTCACGCAGACGTGCGGTATTCTTTTCCATACTGTCAAGCTTTTCCTTCGGACGGAAAACCAAGGCTTTTCCTCTTTTTTCCAGTTCACGGATAAAGGCGGTCTGACGGTTGTAGATACGATGTCTGTCAAGGAGCAGCATTTCGATTCCGGGATATTTTTTCTTTATAAGCTGGCTCATGACAATATTTCCCTTGCCGCATTTCTTGACAAAATCTTCAGGCTGGGTGAGGATAATAACATTTTTTGCACAGCCGTCCTTAATAGCCTGCTTTATCGGTATCGGACAGGCAAGTCCTCCGTCATAATACGGCTTATCGTTTATAATTGCCGGAGGGAACATACCTGGGATCGCACAGGTCGCACGGAGATATTTCCAGTTTCTGCCGTTATCAAGTCCGTCAAAATATTCGGCTTTTCCTGTTTCTGCGTTGGTTGCACCGACACGGACAATGCCTTTATAATTATTGTAGGTTTCATAATCAAAGGGGATAAGCTCGTTGGGAATTTCACCGAAAACAAAGTCCAGTCCGAACACGCTTTTGCATTTTTTGAAATTCTCTATACCAAGATAACGCTTATCATTGCGGTAATTATCCATAATTTCCCTGTTTCTTGCAAATTGCTTTGAAATATAGGAAACACCGTTCGAGATACCTGCCGAAACGCCGATAATATAGGGAAATTCTATACCGTTTTCGAGGAAAGCGTCCATAATTCCTGCTGAATAAACGCCTCTGAACGTGCCGCCCTCAAGGACAAGACCTGTCATTTGTTCTTTCATTTTTATGCCTTCTTTCAAATTCCGTTTCCGTTTTCATCAAGGAAAATATATTCATCGGGGATAATTCTACTGTTGTAGATAAAGGGATATTCCGTTATTTCTATATTATGCTCACCGTTTTGGCAGAATATCTGCAAGACCTTGCATTCTTGGTTATTTATCAGAAATGAATAGCTGTTTTTCCAATTCATAACTGCTATGTCTGAGCCTCTGTTCATCGGAGTAAAGGTTTGAATGAATTTATAGCTGTTATCCTTAAGCTGACATTCCATCGGTAGATAATAATGTGCTTGCTCGTCATTCCCTGAAATGAACCAGAGGAGAGAACAGCCGTCCTTTTCAAATTCGCCTGCATATGCAACGTTTATCGAATCTGAATCCGATATGGGAAGCTCCCTGCGTGCTTTTTCGATAAGCTCTTCTTCGGACTGCATTGTATTTCCGCAAGCCGTCAGCAATATTGCGGAGAGAAAAATAATAAAAGCTTTTTTCATAAGACGCTCCTTTTTGATTGTTGCAAAATAATGAAAAATATGATATAATAGGGTCAGTTAAGGGGATTTTGCTATGAGATACAAAGGAATTTGCTTTGCACTGGCTGTTGGTCTTTTCGCTTCAACGTTATGCGCGGATTATTTTATCACTGAGGAAAAATTTGAGGAGCGTTCTGCCGAAAATGACAAGTACACGCTTTTAGGTGCAGATCCGCACGCTTCATACTGCGGTTACACTGTTGTGGAGCTGGGCGAAAACTATGAAAAGCCGTCCGAGCTTTTTGGCAAGGTTTCGATCAAAGTGCCGTTGATAAATCAATATCCCGAGCTGCCTGTTGGCTGTGAGCCGACCTGTGCGGCGGCGGTGCTTTCGATGCTTGGATTTGAAACGGACAAGCTTGATTTTACGGATAATTACCTTGGTTATGATGATAATTTTTATTATGACGCAAAAATGGAATCGCATGGTCCCGATCCGAGGGAGGTTTTTGCGGGAGATCCGTACGACTGGGGTTATGGCTGCACAAGCGGAGTTCTTGCATCAGCAATGAATCGATTTTTTGATAAAAATCCGACATCGGTATACACATATAAAGCTATCGCACTTGATGAGCATATCAATTCAGCGGATATGGAAAAGCTGATAGATGAGGGTGTGCCTGTGATAGTCTGGGCGACGATCGATATGAAGCAGCTGAACTATCGCAAGCCGAGTGAATGGTATATTTACGAAACAGATGAAAAATACACATGGTATGGCAATTCGCATACCCTGGTGCTATGTGGATATGACAGCAACTGCTATTATTTTATGGATCCAAATGATAAAAGATCCATTACGGCATATATGAAATCCGCTTTTCTGAACAGGTTTGAGGACAGTGGCTTTCAGGCTGTTGTTGTTAAGATAGATGAAAAATGATCATCCGATCTGACCATATGCAAGCCTGATAAAGATATAATTAATAAGAAGATACAAACCGTCTCCGAGAAGGAAATAGGCAAGTCCGAGGACTATTTTCAGCTTATTTCCCATCGGAGCTTTTTTATTATTCACACGTTTTACAGAGTCAGCTTCAATGGGCTTAGAAAAAATGAAGATAAGGACTGTCAGGATCAAGTGAGCTGCGGCCGTTATTATCCAGAGGTAAGGAATACTGTATCTGAATGCGGCAAAAAGGAAAAACATTCCTATCTGAAACACGAGATTTGAAGCAAAGGTGAAGGTAACCGAGATATTCTGACGTGAAATAAGGGTAAACAGCCAGTTGAAAATGATCGTTACAAATGCGGACATAAGGGCGAGGGTCACATAGCTGCCTGCTGTAAAGTCAAAAAAGAGCGAGAAAAACTCCATTGGAAAAATCAGCCAGCCTATTATCCATAAAACGGCAAAGGCAGCTGCTCCGATGACGAAAAAGCCTTTTCTTTTCGGAGTAAATTTATTATCGAAACGGGAAATGAACGAGGGCATATCAATAAAGCTCCTTTAATGAATCACGGACGCGCTTAACCTCGTCAAGGAAAGCTTTGTCAAGGTCGGTTTGCTTATAGTGCTTGGGCATAACCAAAAGGTCTTTGCCTCGGGAGGAATCGTCGGAGCAGCTTCGCTGAACGAGTCTGAAATGATGCAGCTGACTATCCGTAAACGGAGACACCCACATATACGAACGCGGAACATTATCGAGCAGGTCGAACTGGCTTCCTCGGTCATAAACATAAATGCGGCTATGCTCGGCGGCATTGTTTTTTCGCAGATAGCTTGTGGAAAGATACGGCACGGTGGTATCACCCTGTACTATTTCGATATAGCCGTCCAGATCGGAGAGTGTAAAGGTATCCTTATCTGCAAGCCCGTCCTTTTCGGCAAGAAGTGCAACATATGGGAAATGCCATATTTCCTCATAATAAAGATCCTTATCACGGAGAAGCGAAAGAAAAAAATCCTCATATTCCTCTTCAAAGCGGATAACGGCATAGGAATATTCTCCGTCAGCCATTCCGTTTAGTGCGTTGATCGCGTTTGTTTCACGGAAATTCATTGAAAGCTGCTGATCCCGGTTGAGGGAATTAATGAAATTTGAAAAGGCATGGGCGATATATGAAGCTCTGGGAATTGCGATTTTAAAGCTTGTCAGCTCGGAATCCTTAGGATGAAGGATATTTTCCATTTTTTCAAGCTGTGCGATAATGGTTTTTGCACATTCAAGGAATGCCATTCCCTTTTCGGTAGGTTCAACTCCCTTGGAAATACGCTTGAATATGGGTGAGCCAAATTCCAGCTCGACTTCCTTTATTGCCTTGCTGAGGTTTGGCTGTCCCATAAAAAGATTTGACGCTGCTTTGGTTATAGAGCCTGTTTTTTCAACTTCGACAAGATATTTCAGGTGCATAAGGTTCATATAATTCACTCATTCCCATTTTATATTTTTTCATAAAAAATCATTTTTAATTATACCATTATAGCAAAATAAATAGATTAATGTAATATTAATGT
>CAZUDC010000082.1:0-5122 GCA_964619105.1 uncultured Ruminococcus sp. | reverse complement strand
GGATCAGGAGGTCACACCTGTTCCAAATTCCCCCGAAGAGGTTGAAGGTGTATTTATCCCAAGAGATAAGCTCATTTCTGTTATTGATTTACATAAGGTTGTAAAAAAGCCTTACAAGAACACAGGTAAGGAAATTTTCATAATAAGCGAATTTAACCGTATGCAGGTTGCTTTTCATGTAAGCCGTGTAAAGGGCATTCAGCGCATTTCGTGGTCGGATATTTCCGATCCTCCGTCCATTACATCGGGCGGTTATGACGATAATGCCGCAGGTCTTGCAACCGGTGTTGTAAAGCTTAACGGAAATATCATCATTATCCTTGATTTTGAAAAAATAGTTTCAAAGCTCAATAAGGATGCCGGTCTTGATACAACAGGTCTTGATCATATGGAGCGTGCAAGCAGTGCTATCGGACGGAAAAAGCTTGTAGTTGCTGATGACTCCAAGTTCCTTAATAAAATGATAACCGAATCGCTTGAGCATATCGGCTTCACCAACATTGAATCCTTTTCCAATGGTCAGGACGCTTGGGATTATATTCTTTCACACAGAGGTGCAGGTGACAGGATCACTGATGAGATCGCCTGCGTGATAAGTGACATTGAAATGCCTAAGATGGATGGTCACAGACTTACCAAGCTTATCAAGGATGACGCTGTTCTCAAGAAAATACCTGTTCTGCTCTTCTCCTCACTTATCAACGATCAGATGATAGCAAAAGGAAAATCGGTCGGAGCTGACGGACAATTTTCCAAGCCGCAGATAAAAGAGCTTATTGATTATCTCATTAAACTGCTTTCATAAAAATCACCATTTCTGATGTGACCCTCAAAAATCAGACTAAATATAGCGCAGCAACCGTAAAACTGCTGCGCTATATTAGTCTGACTTTGGGGGTCGGTTCATATCCAAGAAAATTTTTAAAACTTTGTATTATAGAGTGAAACATTCTGAAAGCCGTCAAGAAGCTTATCTATATATTTAAATGACAGCTGTGCTCCCCTTGCGACACATGACAGAGGATCCTTAGCCACGATGCATGGAACCTTTATCTCACTTGAAATCAGCTTATCAAATCCGTTCAATAGCGCTCCGCCGCCTGTAAGATATATTCCATTTTTGCATATATCGCCAACAAGCTCAGGAGGTGTATTTTCAAAAACGCTTTTTATACTTGCAACTATCTCATTAACATTCTCAATTATTGCCTCATAGATATCATAATCGCTTATCTCGATACATTCAGGAAGTCCCCTTATCAGATGACGACCCTTTACAATTACAGTCCTACTGCCGTTAGGGTCAAATACATTAGCCGCCGCAATTTTAGCCGTTTCAGCTGTTTTTTCACCTATAAGCACACGATATCTGCTGCTTATATATTTCACGATTTCCTTGTCAAATTTATTTCCTGCAAGCTTTATCGAAGCCTTTGAAACGATGCCGTTCATTGATATGATAGCTATATCAGTTGTTCCGCCGCCTATATCAACTACCATATTACCATTTGGAGTGGAAATATCGACACCTGCTCCAAGCAATGCCGCAATAGGCTCTTCAAGCAGATAAACCTTTTTAGCGCCTGCAGCCTTTGCCGCTTCAACAACTGCCCTGCTCTCGACATCTGTTATAGATGACGGGACACACATAACAATATTCGGCATTAGAAGCTTTTGTCCTGTTATCTTTTCTATAAAGGCAGTTACCATATATTCCGTCATTTTGTGATCGGAAATAACTCCATCGGAAAGCGGCTGAACAACGATTATATGCTCAGGTGCTTTGCCGAGCATTTTGTAAGCCTCCGTTCCGACAGCTATTACCTTTTCCGTTTTTGTATTAAATGCGACAATAGAAGCCTCATTGAGAACTATACCCTCATTACCCATCGTAATGATAACGTTAGCCGTACCTAAATCTATTCCAATATCCATTGTATGTCATTTCCTTTCTGAATAATGAATCTTATTCTGTTTTGGCGGCGGCTACAGCAATTACCGAAGCCGCACCCAATTCAAGAAGTATTCTCGCACAGGAATTGATAGTTGAACCTGTTGTCATAACATCATCAACAACAATTACCGTTTTATCGGTTATGATATTCCCGCCTTTTCCTAATGAATAAAGGCTGTCTGCATTTATTTTACGCATATTCGCAGTAAGCTTATGCTGTGCGATAACTGATTCGCTTTTCACGATCAGATCATTATAAACCGGTATATCAAGTCTTTCACTCAAAGCCTCAGCAAGCACCTCTGCCTGATTAAAGCCTCGTTTCCTCAGCTTAAGCCTTGCCATCGGAACAGGAACAATGCAGTCAGCTTTTATATTATCCTTCTGCATATCTGCAGCTGCCTTATCCATTGCAATATTCGGAAATATCCTATTCTTTTCATTTTTAAGATAAATAACTCCGCCCTTGGCACTTGTTTCATAATAAAAAGCAGGATAACAAAACGAATACAGCTTTTCATTATCTCTTCCGCATAAACATTCTGCTTTGGAATTACCGCAGCGTCTGCAAAATTCATCTCCGACATAGCGAAGCTCGTCAAAGCAGGACTGACAATAGTCAAGCCTCCAATTTATCACCTTACCGCAAAACGGGCATCTGTTCGGAAATATAAGATCTATAAGAAAAGCTCTCACTTGATTTAAATCAGCTTTCATTAAGCTTCATCTCCCTGTCTATCATTTCCTTCAGGCAGCTGTGGCGGTTTGTTCGCCTGTTATTCTCTATCATAAAATCAACAGTACGCTTTGAGCCAACGATAATAAGCATTTTTTTCGCTCTTGTTACAGCTGTATACAGAAGATTTCTGAAATAAAGCTTATCATAATTACCGATAAGCGGAAGAATTACGACATTAAACTCGCTTCCCTGACTTTTATGCACTGTAACCGCATATGCCAGCTCAAGCTGATCCAGCATTTCTGTTGAATACGATACTATTCGCCCGTCAAAATCAATAACAAGCTTCATTTCACGCTTTGAAACCTTTAATATCGTGCCAATATCTCCGTTGAAAATCCCCGAGCCGCTTTCCTTGCCCTTAGTCCAGATTATATCATAGTTATTTTTTATCTGCATAACCTTATCATCTTCACGAAAGGTATAAATACCACCCTTAATCTCATTTTTCCCATGAGCAGGCGGATTTATTGCAAATTGCAGGGCATTATTAAGCTCAACAACTCCGAGAACTCCCTTTCTCGACGGGCAAAGCACCTGAATATCATCGGTCGGCGAATATCCGTAAGCCTTTGGTAGACGCTTTGTGCAAAGCTCAACAACCGTTTCCTCCGCCTCCTGCATATCAAGCTTCTGTATAAAGAAAAAGTCGTTGTCCGTTCTTGTCAAGTCGATACTTTCTCCTTTAACTATTTTATGCGCATTCATAATGATAGAGCTTTGCTGTGCCTGACGAAAAATTTCATTAAGCTGAATTACAGTTAGCACGCCGCTGTCTATCATATCTCTCAGAATATTGCCTGCTCCGACAGAGGGGAGCTGATCGCAGTCGCCAACCATTATCAATCGACAGGAAAGCTTCAACGCCCTCAAAAGGGATTCAAACAGCAGGCAGTCAACCATTGACATTTCATCGATTATCATAACATCACAAGTAAGCGGCTCTTTATCGTCATGCTTAAACCGAAGCTTGCCCGAATTATCAAATGAAACCTCAAGAAGTCTGTGAATAGTTTTTGCTTCATACCCTGTCAGGTCGGATATTCTTTTTGCTGCTTTTCCTGTCGGTGCGGCGATCTGAACCTTCATTCCACGCTGTTCATACAAAGATATTATAGCTTTAAGAGTGGTTGTCTTACCTGTTCCCGGACCGCCTGTCAGAATAATAAAGCCCTTTGACAAAGCAAGCGAAATAGCCTTTTTCTGAAGCTCAGCATAGGTAATCCCCTTTGACCTTTCTTCCATTGCTATCATTTTGGAATAATCAACCTGTGTATCCTTCATAAAGGAATTGAGGACGTTCAATCTGCCTGCGATATAATCCTCTGCGGCATAGTAATCGTATATATAAATATAATCATAATCCTTCTGCTTACTGCTATACGCAGCGAGCCTGTTTTCCTCTATTTCAGCGTCAAGAACACTGTCAACCTGTTCTTCATTCACATTTAATAATTCCGCTGTTGTTTCTACAAGATATTTGTAAGGCAGACAGGTATGACCAAGATAGCTATTCTCTGTAAGAATATAAAAAACTGCGGCTCTTATCCTGCCATCACTATCGGCAGGAATACTCATTTCGTTTGCAATTTTATCAGCCTTGACGAAATCAAGCTCTATATCACGCTCGCAAAGTACATACGGATTTTCCTTTATAACATCAATCGCATACTGGCCCCAACGTTTCCAGGCTTTTACCGCATACATTGGACTTACACTATATTGTGAAAGGAAAATCATCAGCGTTCTTATACCGTTCACACGCTTATATTCCATAGCAGCTTCCTCAGCCTTTTTTGCTGTGAAGCCCTTAACCTCATTGAGTCTTTCGGGTTCGTTTTCAAATATATCAAAGGTCTTTTCGCCGAATTTATCAACTATCCTCTTTGCAAGCGTCGGACCTACGCCCTTGATCACTCCCGAAGAAAGATACTTCAATATTTCTGCTGTAGTTTTAGGAAGCTTTCTTTCACATATTTTTGCACTGAACTGCATTCCGTATCGAGGGTGATTTATATATTTACCAGTCAAAGAAAGAAGCTCGCCTTCTTCGACATTTCCAAGTTCCCCCGTTGCTGTGATCTCTTCTCCTTTGCCTGACAGGACAACAACAGCGTAACCGTTTGATGAATTTGAAAACAATACTCTTTCGACAGAGCCTTCAACAACAATGTCCTGTTTTTCTTCCATTCGATAAACTTCCAATCATAAAAAACGTTATTAATTAATGTCTGCTCAACTGCTGAAAAGATCCGTAGAAGCTTTACTTCGGAGCAATTTTTCGGTTGTTGGGTGCAAGAATTCTTGGCTTTTTCCTGAAATTTCTTTCACCTTGCCGCCCACAGTGGCGGTAAAACAGACATCGATCAGTGAATACAGCACAAATCAAAGATTTGTAATACTGAAAATCCTGCTTTACAGGATTTTCA
>CAZUDC010000081.1:0-5251 GCA_964619105.1 uncultured Ruminococcus sp. | reverse complement strand
CTATATTATTGTCTGATAATCAATAGAAATAAGATTAATTTAGGTATTCTCAAAAAAGTTTTTTAAGGGTTTTTGGTCGAAATGGCAAAATGCTCAAAATATAATGTGGAAAATTATGAGTAATATGTTGAAAAGGCAGAAAATAAAATTTTTCAAAAAAACTATATCAAAAAAATATTTCTTGTGATATAATGAACACGGATACAGTAAAATTGATGTCAAAAATGTGTTGACCCGATGTAAGATCGGTCTTTAAGCAGGACGCAGAAAATCGGCCGGGATCATATGTGTTTCGGGCTTGTCTGACTGCTGAATGATCAAGGAATTTTGGAAAGGAATCAATCTATGGAAGTAATTGATCTTGTGAGTATTCTTATCAAAGCAATCGGAAGTATCGCATTGTTCATCTACGGCATGAACGTACTCGGAGGAAGCCTTGAGAAGCTTTCATCGGGAAAGATGGAAAAGATCCTTGAAAAGCTGTCAAATAATCCCGTTAAGGGAGTTATTCTCGGTGCGTTGGTGACAGGCGTTATCCAAAGCTCCGCCGCAACGACCGTTATCGTTGTCGGACTTGTGAATGCAGGAATATTGAGGCTTTCTTCCGCTATCGGAGTTATTATGGGTGCGAATATCGGTACGACCGTTACAGGTCAGATCCTCCGTCTTGGCGATCTTGAAAGCAGTGAAAATGTCGGTGCTGTATTGAAGCTGTTTTCTCCGACAACACTTGCTCCGTTTATTGCGGCAATTGGACTTATAGTTTTTATGCTCTCGAAAAAGCAGAGTGGAAAAACCTTTGGTGAGATCCTTCTTGGTGTTGGTATTCTTTTTACGGGTATGAATTCTCTTACAGAGGCTGTAAGTCCTCTTTCTGAGCTTCAGGCGTTCCGTGATATCTTTGCGGCACTTAAAAATCCGTTCCTTGGAATTTTAGTCGGTGCAGTCGTTACCGTGCTTCTTCAGAGTTCGTCCGCTTCTGTCGGAATACTTCAGACTATTTCCACAACAGGCGTGCTGAATTTCTCTGCGGCTTTCCCGATCATTATGGGACAGAATATAGGTACCTGTGTTACTCCTATGATCGCTGCTGTAGGTGCGGGAAAGAACGCAAAAAGGGCTACCTTTGTGCATCTCTATTTTAACGTTATAGGTACTGTGCTTTACCTTATAGTAGTTTATTCGCTTCAGGCAATCGTCGGACTTTCCTTCTGGGACGAGCCAATAGATATGGGTGGGATTGCCAATTTCCATACTCTGTTCAATATTACGGTAACGATCTTCTTCCTGCCGTTTACTAAGATTCTTGAAAAGCTTGCTATGATGACCGTCCGTGATGATAAAACCGATGATAATGAACCAGCTGCGCTTGATTTTACTGCTCCCGCACTTGAGGACAGACTTCTTGTTTCACCTGCGCTTGCTATTCAGCAGGCTTCAAATACTGCGATCGCAATGGGCAAGCTTGCACTTTATAACTTTGAAAATATGCGTAAGCTTTTTTCGGCGGATTATGATGAAAAGCTTGTTGCAAGCCTCAGCGAAAATGAGGAAAATATCGACCGTATGGAGGATAGGCTCAATGCTTACCTCGTTAAGATAACAGATTGTGAGCTTACTGATTTTGAAAACCGCCGTGTAACAGAGCTTTTACATTTAAGCTCCGAGTTTGAGCGTATCGGAGATTATACTATGAACCTTATCGAGGACGCTGAAAAGCTCCATGCGAATTCCGTAAGCTTCTCCGCTCAGGCGATAAGCGAGTTGGAGGTCATCTCCCGTGCCTGCGAAGAAATAATCGGAATGGCGATAAGCTGTGTTGAGCAGAATGACGCAGCCCTTGCCGCAAAGATCGAGCCTCTTGAGGAAACCATCGACTATCTTAACGAAACTCTTAAGGCACGTCATATTGAACGTCTTAAGGAGGGCAAATGCGTTGTCGAGAGTGGTGTAAACTTCCTTGATCTTCTTATAAATCTTGAAAGAATTTCCGACCATTGCTCGAATATTGCGGTTTATGTAATAGGCTCGCAGAAGAATAACGCAGTTATCAATCGTCATGAGTTCATTCAGAATGCCCATGCCGCAAAGGACGAGTCTTATGTTCGCCTTGAAGAGGAATTTATGACTAAATATTCAGTTTAAAAAAAACAGCTGCTTCGGGTATTTTCGGAGCAGCTTTATTAAGAATAGAACAGGAGTGATCATCTGTTGTATAATCAGGAAAATATCAGAAATTTTTGTATTATCGCTCATATAGACCACGGTAAATCCACACTTGCCGACCGTATTTTGGAACTTACCTCAACCGTTGCAAAGCGTGATATGGAGGATCAGCTGCTCGATAATATGGATATTGAGCGTGAAAGAGGCATCACTATTAAAGCCAGAGCTGTCCGCCTTAATTATACCGCAAAGGATGGCAAGGAGTATGTTTTCAATCTCATAGATACCCCAGGTCACGTTGACTTTAATTACGAGGTTTCACGTTCGCTCGTTGCCTGTGAGGGTGCTATCCTCATCGTAGACGCATCGCAGGGAATTGAGGCACAGACCCTTGCGAATACCTACCTTGCGATTGAAAACGACCTTGAAGTAATGCCTGTCATAAATAAAATAGATCTCCCGTCGGCAGAGCCTGAACGTGTTGCCGAGGAAGTGGAAAATGTTATCGGCATTCCTGCAATGGACGCACCGAGGATCTCTGCAAAAATGGGGACAAACATCGATCAGGTGCTTGAAAGCGTCGTCACGGAAATTCCTGCGCCTAAGGGTAATGTGAACTCACCGCTCAAGGCTCTTATCTTTGACTGCTTTTATGACAGCTATAAGGGTGTAATTATCTATGTCCGTGTTATTGACGGCGAAATTAAAACAGGTCAAAGGATAAAGCTTATTGCAACAGGTGCGGAGTTTGATGTTGTTGAAACGGGCTATATGGGAGCAACAGACCTTGTAAATTCAGGCTCTCTTAAAGCCGGCGAGGTTGGATATATTACTGCTTCGATAAAGTCAATCGGCGATACAAAGGTCGGTGATACCGTTACAGACGCTGAAAATCCGTGTGACGAGGCTCTCCCGGGGTATCGCGAGGTAAATCCGATGGTGTTCAGCGGTATTTATCCTGCTGATGGCGCAAAATACGGCGATCTGCGTGACGCACTTGAAAAGCTCCAGCTAAATGACGCTTCCCTGTCATTCCAGCCTGAAACGTCAGTCGCACTCGGCTTTGGTTTCCGCTGTGGCTTTCTTGGACTTCTCCATATGGAGATCATTCAGGAACGTCTTGAACGTGAATACAATCTTGATCTTATTACGACCGCACCATCGGTTATCTATAAGGTAAATCTTACAAGCGGAGAAACTATCTATATCGATAACCCGACAAATTATCCCGATCCCGCAAATATCCAGTCTGCGGAAGAACCTATGGTAAAGGCTTCGATTCTTACTCCGTCCGATTATGTTGGCAATATTATGGAGCTTTGTCAGGAACGCCGGGGGGTTTTCAAGGATATGAAATATCTTGACGCAACAAGAGTTGAGCTTCATTATGAGCTTCCGCTGAACGAAATAATCTATGATTTCTTTGATGCTCTAAAGTCAAGAACCAAGGGCTATGCCTCGTTCGATTATGAAATGCTCGGATATGTTCCATCAAAGCTTGTCAAGCTTGACATTATGCTCAACGGAGATGTTGTTGACGCACTTTCATTTATTGTACACGCTGATAATGCGTATAAGCGTGCAAGAAAAATTGCTGAACGGTTAAAGGATAATATTCCAAGGCAGCTTTTTGAAATTCCTATTCAGGCTTCTGTCGGTGGAAAAATTATCGCAAGAGAAACAGTCAAGGCAATGCGTAAGGATGTTCTTGCAAAGTGCTACGGCGGTGATATTACCCGAAAGAAAAAGCTGCTTGAAAAGCAGAAGGAGGGTAAAAAACGTATGCGTCAGCTCGGAACAGTTGAGGTTCCGCAGGAAGCATTTATGGCTGTGCTTAAAATGGACGATGAGTAATAATGCTTCACCAATTAACTACGGACGGCTTCGGTCGTCTTTTTTTTGGAGGGAATGATGTACAAAGGCTTATATATCCATATTCCGTTTTGCAAAAGAAAATGTCCGTACTGTGATTTTTATTCGGTTGAAAAAATCGGATCTACCGAGGATCATACAGCAGCGGTCATACGGAATATAAAGGAAAAAAATATTTCGGCTGATACTATTTATATCGGCGGAGGTACTCCGTCTTTGATGACAGCGGAGCAGATATACGGAATTCTTTCCGCCGTCAGCGATATTTCCGATAACGCAGAAATTACAATGGAATGCAATCCCTGTACAGTCAATGAAAAATATCTTTCAGAGCTTCTTTCTGCAGGTGTAAACAGGCTTTCATTCGGGGTTCAATCACTCTCGGATAAGGAACTTACTGCGCTTGGCAGGCTTCATAACTCGGAAACAGCAATTAATGCCATAAAATCGGCATATAATGCAGGCTTTCGCAATATTTCTGCGGATATTATGCTTGCAACAGCTTATCAGACAGAAATAACTCTTGCAGAAACAATTGAACAGCTTTCTTTTCTCCCGATAAATCACGTTTCTGCATATATGCTCAAAATAGAACAGGGCACACCCTATTATACAAATGAAAAAATATATCAGCTTATCCCTGATGAGGACAAAACAGCGGATATGTATCTTGAAGCTGTTTCAATGCTTGAAAAATTCGGGTTTGCACAATACGAAATTTCGAATTTTGCACAAAAAGGCTATGAATCAAGGCATAACCTCAAATATTGGCGGTGTGAGGAATATTACGGCATAGGTCCTTCGGCACATTCTTTTATAAATGGCGAGAGAAGGGCTTGTCCTCCCTCGGTTGAAAGCTTTATTTCCGATGATATTCAGCAGGAATACGTCACCGACAGCAATGGCGGTACAGCGGAAGAACGTGTTATGCTCGGACTTCGCCTAACGCAGGAGGGGATCTCTGTTTCTGATATTTCGGCAGAAAAAACAGCTAAGCTGAAAATGCTTGAAAAGTACAACCTTCTACGGATAAAAGATGGCAGGGTCAAGCTTACTCCGAACGGCTGCCTTGTATCAAATGAGATAATTGCGGAGTTAACGTACAATGTATAAAAAAACGGATAGACTGAAAAGCCTATCCGTTTTTGGCGCGGAACAAGGGATTTGAACCCTCGCGCCGGTTTCCCGACCTACTCCCTTAGCAGGGGAGCCC
>CAZUDC010000080.1:0-5400 GCA_964619105.1 uncultured Ruminococcus sp. | reverse complement strand
TCGGCATCTCCGCTCGTCGAGAGTGAGACGGGAGTCTGAAGCCTTCAAAGACCACTCGTTCGTCTCGGCAAGCGACAACGACTACCGCCTCCGCTGTGCGCCCGAGCGGTTCCGAATACGGGTGTTCCGCGACCTCGCGCAGGACTTCGGCAACATCGTCGCGTCCGCCGCGACGGTGAAACTCGAGCGGATTCCCGACTTCCTGCACGGCATAGGCGAAGCCTTGAAAGCCATCATCGAGGTTGCCGAGAGGATGCAGGGAATCTGCCGCAGATATCCCCCGACGACCGAAGGGAGGAGCCGCCGAAGGCGGTGGCTACAGGGGCGCGAAGAAGGACATAAAGCGCCACGGCAGCGCGTTCTGGGCGAAGCTCGACGAGTGGAACGCGATGCAGACCGCGATTTGACCCTGCATTCAGCCCAAGCCCGCCGCAGAGCCGCGAAATTTGGCCTGTGGGGGGCTTTCTTTGTTTAGGCGGGCAACCATGCCACTCAGCCGCTAAAGCCCCACACATGCCAACGTCGCGCGTTCTGGCGGGTCAAGCGTTGAGCTGGCGTTCGACCCATGCCATCAGGAAGTCAACGATGCGGGATTGGCGCTCCGGCGGGATGTTCGTTCCTTTCGGAACCTTCCACCATTTCGAGAGGCAATCCCGGCGTAACCGCCCCTTGCGGGTGGGCGCGACCCATAGGGAAGCGACCAAGCCGAGCGCAAGCGAGAGCCGAGCAACAGGCGCAGGCATGCTGTGCCTTGAACACGGGATGTCCTCGCATCGGCGTCTGTTTGCTCGCCCTCGCTTTCGCTTCGGGCAGGAGAGCGCACCGCGCTCTCCCCGCTTGCGCGGCGGATATGTCGTTGGGAGGATTGGCTCGGCTCTCGCGGAGCCTTTTCGCTTCGCTCAATCCGCTCGGCGTTGCGGCTACCCCAAGGGTCGCCGCCCCCTCAAGGGGCGGTTACGGGGCGAGACGTGTGCGAATGAAGTCCTCGCAGTGTCGGCGGATCGTCTCGATGCCTTTGTCGGCTATGTACTTCCGAAAGGCGGAATCGGCACCCCTGCTAGGGCATCCGCTTCGCGGACTCGCTTCGCTCGGGGGATACGCGGAACTTGGACTTTGCAAGTTTCTGGAAGGCGGCATCGTGCGTCATCTATAGTTCCGTTAGCCTGCGCAGTTTTTTGCGCAGCCGCTCGGCCTTTTCGTATTCTCCATGCTGGACTGCCCACTCCAGCATCAGGCCAGTTCGCTTGATTTCCTCAATGAGATTGTCTCTTTGGGGAAGTGCCATTTCTTTTCCCTCCCTTGTTTTCCAATGTTCTTTTTGACGATTTCACCTGTGCAAGAATGTCTGACATCATTGTTCCAACAATGTCAATAGCCGCAAAAATCTTGTCTGGGTACAGTTTCTCTTGCCTCAAGCAATATTCACGGTCGTCAAGCATCCTTTGGGGATTTTTGAATCCTGCTTTCTTATAGGCTGCGCAAAAAATCGGGCCGAGACCAGATTCGCTTGCCCTGGGAGTGTCCACCGATTTGCCATTGTGTGTCAAGCCTGTCCTACTTACCGCTGCATTTTTCGCACATCGAGGTGGAGACTTCTTCATATGGCATCCTTTTGTATTGTCCAGCAGAGCCAAGCGGAGAGTGTCTTTGAGTCGAAGATGGTGTCGCTGCGGATTCCGTCCTCGACCTCTTCTTCGGACAGAACGACAGGATAAACATTCTCGTCCGGGTCTTGATCCTGGGCGTGGGCGGTATCGGAAAGTTCCGCGAAGTAGAGGTGGATGCGCTCCTCGCAGTAGCCGGGTGTGCAGATTATGGTCGTGAGGAACTTGATGTTCGTCACCTCATAGCCAGTCTCTTCGGCGGTCTCGCGCTTCGCGCCCTCGATGGGGTCTTCGCCGGGTTCGAGGCCGCCCGCGATAACTTCGATGAGCGTCTCTTCAGCCGCCTTGCGGTACTGCTTTACGAACACGAACTTTCCGTCGGGGCGGCGGGCGAGGATTGCGACCGCATTGCCGTGGCGTATCACCTCGCGCTTCGCCTTGCGTCCATCGGGCAGTTCGATGTCGAGAAGATCGACGCTGATGATCTTCCCCGTGTACTTGCGTTCCGTTACGAGCGTCTTTTCGGTAAGGTCTGTCATGGTGTTTCCTCTATTTCATTTGCCGAAACTGGCCTCCACCAGTTCCTCGCCTTGGTATCGGAGCTTCAGCGAGAAGAAATTCTCGCGTTCGTCAAGTGCTTTGAGGAAGATGCGGTCGCCAGCCCACATCTTCTTCGTGAGCAATTCCGCCTTTGGCAGCCACACAAGCTCTCCCTCGTCGCAGTCGGCGAGTTCGCCCTCGAACGCTGTGCAGGTGAAGAGGTGCATGTATTCTGTCCCCCACTCGTCCGAGACGAACGTGACAATGCCACGGAAACGGTACTCAGTCATCGTGAGGCCGGTCTCTTCCTTCACCTCGCGGAGAGCACATTCCTCCGGGCTTTCGCCATACTCAAACTTGCCGCCGACGCCGATCCACTTGTCACCATTCTCGTCATGATCCTTCTTTGTGCGGTGAAGGACAAGCCAGCATCCGTCCTTCTCGATGTAGCAGAGCGTCGTGAGCCGGAGAGAATTGCTGGTATTGTCATGCGAATGTTGCATGACTGCAGCCTTTAACACTTCGTAGCGCGCCTTCTTCTCCGCCTTGGCGAAATGCGTCTCGCGGCACTGGGGAAAGTCCAGCGTGTACGCAAGGGGATGGCCGAACTGCTCGCTCGTGATGTCGAACACGGCATCGCCCACCTTGTTGAAACAATGGTAGTTGCCATCGCCGTTCGGCACTCCATACACTTCGCCCCCAAAGATGTCCTGCACCAGAAACGCCGTGATGGAGCATTGCCCGCAGGTAGGGTTGCCCTCGCTCCATTTCACCTGCATACGCGGTGCGCAGGTCTCACGCCGCCAGCAGCCAAGCAGCAGACGGTACAAACCGCCAAGCGACCCGACGAACGCGTACTCGCCGTTCGTCGGCTTCAAGTCAGAATATTCACTTCCGTAGAACATTGCAATTGCCCCTTCCGTCAATCAATGTCGCCCGCGCCCCAAGAAGTCGTCGAGAGAATTGCGACCTGCGAATGTGCTGCGATTTCTTGCTGCATCGAGAATGTCCATCGTCACAGGAAGTGGGCGGAGGAAATTGGCGTTGAAGACAATCCCCTTGACGGTGTCGTGTTCTTTGATGAGATCAATCGCCATAACGAGCGGCAGATTGACTGGCATCATAGGGGCCTTGTTGCCGAGCTGAAGATATTTCTTCCTTGTGGCAATCTGTAAGAAAGCATCGCCGCCGTCAAGCCTTACCACGGGGATGCGCGACAGATTCAGCGTCTGGGCCTCGTAGCGTCCGCCGTAGACATTAGTCTCGACTCCATCTTGAGGCCATGCAGAGTAAAGCACCTTTCTGCAGTCAATGGTGCGCGTTAGCGCATTGACAAGTTGATCGACGCTTTCATCCGATGGATTCTGCTTCATCGCCTTGATGGCATTCTCCAATAGTTCCATTTCTGGGCAGGAATTGCTCATGTCGCCTCTCCTTTCAAATTGCGCTATGGTTGAAAGAAACGTACTTTTTCACGTCATCGCTGAAATCTTTGAGGTCATCAAGTGTAATCGCCCCCTCGTCCATGAGGCGGGTAATGTTTAGATGCATCCTTGAGTGCCTCATTTCGGCACAAACGCCCGTGTGCCTTACGTCTTTCCGCAGTCGCTTCTCAAGAGTCCAAAACTTGTCTGAAGCAAGACCTGGCGAGCCAATGATGCTGGCGTAATCATTGAGCAGTTTCTGCATGTGGCGTTCCTGCCATTGCGGCAGTTTCTTACGAAACAACTTCCAGTCGATTTCTTCAGGCATCGGTCGATTCTCCTTTCTTCAGAACTCCGTCATAGATTCGCCTGTCATAGTCGGAAAAGCAGCAGAAGATTACTTCCATGTCGGCGTGCGCCTTCAGGAACTCCTCTGCTTCACGGACGGCTATCTTGGTGGCATCCTCTATCGGGTAGCCGTACACACCAGTCGAGATGCAGGGGAAAGCCACAGACTTGCAACCGTTCGCCGCTGCAAGAGCGAGTGAGTTTCGGTAGCAGTTCGCCAGCTTCTCCGGCTCTCCATGCTGGCCGTCGCGGTACACTGGCCCGACCGTGTGTATGACGAACTTCGCGGGAAGTTTGAGTCCTGGCGTGATTCGCGCCTCGCCAGTCGGACACCTCACGCCCGGACGCACCTCCGGGACTTTGAGGCAGGCGTCGAACAGTTCCTTGCCAGCCGCGCGATGGATCGCTCCGTCAACGCCTCCGCCGCCCAGCATCATCTGATTCGCCGCATTGACGATTGCATCGACCTCAAGCGTCGTGATGTCGCCTTGAACAATCTTCATCATGGCTTCTCCCCCAATAGTTCAAATCTCTTCATGCGTTTTCCATAGCGCTTGATGGTCTCGAAGAACATCTTTGCGGGACGCACCCAAAGACCGTGTTCGCCGTAAAGCGCACGGTACACGACCATATCCTCCAGCGTCTCGGAATCCTTGGCGAATCCCTCAAGGCGGTAGTGTCCGCCTTTGAAGTGTACGAACTCACGCCCGACAAATTTCTGATGCTCTTCAGTCATTTGGCATTCACCTCGCGTTCGTTTTCTATCAGCCGCGACACATATTCCTCTGTTGCCGCTGCGATCCCTGGGCTTTTCGATTCTCTTGGCCCGGCGACATTGAGGGTGATCGGCGCTCCGCCATTCTTCTTGCACACCTTCGCCAGCCAGTCGGCTACTTTTGGCTTGCCTTTGAAGAGGGCGAGGAAGGACGGATTGTCGACGAAGTATGGTTTGCGAGCGTTCATGCAATACTGTCTCGTCCGCAACGTGCCGCCTTCGAGCATTGGCGTGAATGAGAGGATCAGCGTCGCGTCGGAATGTTCAGCGTTCCAGCGGGTGCGAAAACGGTAGTCCTCGGAATCCGACCCGGTCATGTCGGCGAACTCCAGCGGAACCATGCCGTCCTCCGCCTTGCGTCCCTTGGGAATCATCCCGCCGTAGGGAAAGCCCAGCTTCAGGGCTCGGCACTCGCTTCGCTCGGCGTGTTCGCTACCCCAAGGGTCGCGAACCCCCGCAAGGGGCGGATACGCCGCAAGTGCGCCCCTGTCAACGCCGGTCTGTCCGCCGGAGACTATCTTCTCTATGATTATACACTTTTTCGTAAATGATGTATTATACCAAAATTTCCGTTTGCAAGTAAGATGTAGATTTGAGAAATGTGCAATTATGTAAGGATTCAACGGTGATTTATGCAATTTATCTCTCTAAAACTGATAATGTGGCAAAGTCTGGGATGAGGGTCGAGGAAACCGGCAGATGTTTTGGC
>CAZUDC010000079.1:0-5412 GCA_964619105.1 uncultured Ruminococcus sp. | reverse complement strand
CTATAAGTAAACTTTTTTATATAAAAATAAGCCCGAATAATAAAGAAAAAATCGGATAAAATAAAAATGCTGACAAAAAATTCAGCAGTTGTGGGTTTGCATTTTCATTATGCGGCTTTGAACGGAAAAAGTGTCGTGCAAGGCTTAGCGGAAAGGAAAAAAATGAAAAGAACACTTATTGTTGCAGCCTTGCTTACGGCTTTTGCGCTTACGGGCTGCGGAAAAAATGACAATACGTCGAACGGCGGAACGACCTCGACAGGTTCTTCGGCTCCACAGATTACTACAAGTCTTAGCGATACTGAACGTGCTGAGGAGGAAACCACAGTTCAGACGGGCGATGTTGACGGCGACGGCTTTATTGAGGATATTGTTACCGAGGCAGGCGACATTGTAAATGACGCTGTTACAGGCGCAGAGGACGTTGTTGACGATATTCTGTAAAAAAATCCGCAGGGAATTTTGAGCTTCTCTGCGGAAATTTTTATTTAAAGTCTGCTCAACAGCCAAAAAATTGCGTAGAGGCTTTGCTTCAGAGAAATTTTTCGGTTGTTGGTTGCAAGAATTTTTGGCTTTTTCCCCCAAAATTCATGCACCTTCTAAAAAAAGTCACCTGAAAAGATGACTTTTTCTTTATTTTATGGTGCTTAGCATTATCTATGACCGCCTCTTCCGCCGCCACCCATACTATGACCGCCGCTGCTGCCGTGGTGACTTCCGCCGCCGCTGCTGCTGTTTGCATTTTTTGTTCTGGTTACGGTTTCACGGATAAAGACATCGCTGCTTTCGTACATATCCACCCCGCCCGAGCGTATGTAGCAGGCGGCATTGGTTTTTGCATGGAATTTATACCTTGTAAGCACGACTGCAACGCCTATTCCTGCGGTGATCAAGCCTGAACCGCAGATTATGAGCAGTAATTCCGATAATGGAACGCTGTTTTCGTTATAATAGCTGTTTTCTGATGAATAATTATCCTCGTTGGTGAAGGGACCTGCGTCATAGAATTCCCTTACGCAGCTAAAATATTCCCTGATGTTGCCCATATCGTCATAGTCGTAATATTTTTTTTCGCATCGATCGAGCATTTTATTCACTCTTGGATCGTTGAAGTAATAAACATCGGTTTCGCCGCCTATTGCAAAATGCCTGTAACCAAGGTCGATAAGGAAGAGGATACCGTCTGCGTCGTAGCTTCCGAACAGTGCCTTATAGCGTGCTTCAGCATATTCAATAGCGTCATAGCCGTCCTCTGGGAAGTCTATATCCGTTGTAATTACGGCGATATTCCAGCCGGTATAGTTGCAAAGCTCCTGCTGTTCGGTCATAAGCTCTTTTTCCTGCTCATCGGAATAAAGACCAGCGTTATCCTCAAAGTATATTTCTGCCGCAAAGGAATTTATGCCAAGGCAAAGGCAGGCAAGCAAAGCAGCTGTCAGCGAAACAGTGATTTTTAGCAGGCTTTTCATAATATCCCCCCGATCACAAGTCCTGCAAGTGTTCCCGCAACAGCGAAAAGACCTGCGGCAAGTGCGATAAGCTTCGGTACGGAAACGGGGAGGTGTCCCTCGATTTTTCCTGTCTGACCGTTCATGGCAAATTCGTAATCCTTGCCCTTATATTTGTAATTAAGGAACCACACGGGGAGCATTGTATAATGCCAGTTAGTCCGTATAAGTCTGACGTTTTTATATTCTGGGATAACTGTTGTATATCCATGTATTGAGCCGTTAAGCACCTGTTCGGCACTTTCGCTTATGCGATTTTTTATTATCGGCAGGACCTGTTCCTTTGAAACATCGAATTTATCGGCAAAAAATCCCGACAGATAGGACATCCGGAACTGCTCAAATTTTGAATAATCAAACGGTTCGATAGCGTTCATAAGGCTGTCCTCGATCTTTTTTGAGCCATCGGCAGGAACGCCGTCATATATTATCCTTGCGGCACGTCTGACCTTGAAATGCTTGGTTCGTGTAACGGTATAATCTCCGCTCGTATGGACGGTGACTATTTTTGCATTTGCATGAAGCTTAGCGTCAACCTTGCAGTCGGCGAGCCAGAAGGGAACGTAAAGACCTGTAATTTTTTCAAGTGTGGAAAAGTCGGTATAATCCTTTGGCAGAAACCATTTTTTGCCGCACCATTTCATATAATTCTCGATCGCCTGTTCGCGGGTATGCGTGAAGGGGATAAGCATTTCGGGGCGGCATTCTCCCGAGAGCCTTCCCTGAAGCGTAACAGGGTTATGACAGTAATAGCAGAAGGTTGCGGCGGTATTTTCATCGGCGATAATTTCCGCACCGCAGCTGTCGCAGATATAGAGGTTAGTATGGCTGTTAAACTCCTCCTGCTGTTCCTCTGTCGGTATAAAAACAGTATCGCTGCCATCGTTTTCCTGCATTTCCTCCGCTGTAAATTCCGATTGGCAGTATTCGCAGACGTGCATTTGCGTTTTCGGATCAAAAACAACGCTTCCTCCGCAGTTAGGGCATTTTAGCTGAACAACGCTCATAATTATGGATTTCCTTTCAGAATTTTATGTTGAAAAGCCCTTTTGGGAGAATTACGGACGCTTTGAACCGCAGTTATTACAGAAATTACCCGTATTTTCAGCGCCGCACGAGCATCTCCAAGGCGCGTTCGGGTTTTTTGAGCCGCAGTTTCCGCAGAAGTTGCCCGTGTTGACAGTTCCGCATGAGCATCTCCACTGACCTGATGGTGCAGGCTTTGATTTGCCGCAGTTATTGCAGAAATTGCCTGTATTTTCAGCACCGCATGAGCATTTCCAGGTGTTTGAAGCGGCTTGCGCCTGTGTCTGAGCCTGCATTTGAGCGGCATTTGTGCGTGAAGCGGATTCCATAAAGCCTCCCGAAGCATTCATGCCCATACCCATGCCCATAAAAGCGGCCGCCGCACCGTTGGGGTTTGAGCCTGCCTTGTTAAGACCCTCTGCGAGCTGACCCTGGACATAGCCCTCACGGATAGAAGCGTCCTTGAGCATTGCGCCCTGATTACGCATATTGATAAGCTTTTTCGACTCATCATCGTAGGAAATGCTTGCTATTCCGACTGAACATATCTCCATGCCTCGGAGCATAGTCCAATCCTCATCGAGAGTTTCTGCCATATACTTTGAAAGCTCTCTGCTCTTTGAGGTGACGGAAGAGATAGCAATCCCATCCTGCGACATTTTATTTATAGCCGACTGGAGAGCGTCCATGAATTCATCTGAATACTGGCTGCTTATTTCGGCATAATCAACCCTTGAAGCACCCCTTGGAACAGCCTCGTTGAAGAATTTGAGCGGGTCGGTTATCTTTATTGAATATGAACCATGAGCGCGGAGGAAAAGCTCTGCGTCATAGCGTGTATCATAATAATTGACAGCATTTCTTGTGCCGAATTTAATGCCCTTTATCTCCTGAAGATTGATATAATAAACATGCTGAGTGCTGCTTACAGAACCGCCGTGTTTGAAGCGTTCCCAGGTATCCTTGACAGATTCGTTAAGCTCACCATTGAAAAGCGAGGGAGCGGAGGAAAGATTCACTTCATAATAGCCCTCCTGAGCGCAGAAATCGACAACCTTTCCGCTGTCAACGAGGAGCATCATCATATTTGGATACACATGGATAACAGATCCGTTTGAAATAACGTTGTCTGCACCCTTGTTTGAGGTTTTTCCACCCTTTGTCTTAACTCCGCTCACCATAACAGTTGTGTCCGACATCGGAGCAGGCTCGATAGTTTCAAGCCATGAATCCCTTAATACACCGCTCACTGAATTTACAGCTGCTTTAATAAGTCCCATAATAAGTTCCTCCTGTCAATTGGTTATTTTTTCTTTTTTGAGATAATACCGAGAATGACTGCCGCCGCTATCACAACAACTGCGACTACAGCGATTATGATATAGGTTGATGCGGAGATATTTCCCGTCATTACGTTTTCTGTTAAAATCATAGCATTATATTCCTTTATTTAAAGCTTGCTTTTTCACATTATACCATACTTTTTTGAAATATGCAATAACAAAATAAAAAACCGCCCGAATTAACGGACGGTTTATATTTGAGTTAAGTATTAATTACTTTCTCTTCTTGGTTGCAACAGCAGCAGCGCCTGCAACAGCCATTACAGCAACGATAGATGCTGCAGCAACGTTACCTGTAGCAGCGGCAGTTGTTGTTTCAGCAGTATCAACAGCAACTGTATCATCAGCAACAACTTCGTCAGCGTCGTCTTCAACGTCAGCAGTTACTTCGTCTGCATCGTCTTCAACGTCAGCAACAACATCGTCAACTTCTTCAGCTGTTTCTTCAACTGTTGCATCAGCGGTTGTATCAGCTGATGTATCAGCAACTGCACCTGCGTAATCCTTCTGTGCAATTTCGTTTCCATCTTCATCATAGAGGTGGAAATCGGAGATTGTGAGTGTGATTCCGTTTGCAACGAAATCCTGACCCGACCAATCCATAAATACAAATTCAGCGTTTGCAGCATCTGTAGGAACGCTTGTAGGGAGAAGATACTTGAAACTATCCTCTACAGTCTGTGTATCTTCCCAAATAACAGTACCATCTTCTGCCCACTCATTTGGTGAAAGGCTAAAACTCGTGGAATTTCCTGTTGCGGCATAGCAACCACCGCCGAGCCAGCCAATGTCTGTTCCGTTGAGGTTGGAAAGACCTGTGTAAGTAAGCTTCCATGAACCGCTCTTGATTTTTGAAACGTCTTCTACGTTAGCGAGCACGTCGTCAAGTGTGATTCTTGCCTTACAGCTTCCACCTGCAACCTGCTGTGTGAAAGTAACGCCGTCAGCAGATGTAGAAACGATCTCAACTGTTGTTGGATCGTCATCTGCGTATGAAGCCTTTGACCAGTCAGCGGCATTAGCTACAACTGTCATAAGCGAAGCAGTCATTGCAACTGCAACAACGCTTGAAAGAACTTTTTTCATATTTATTTGTTTTTCCTCCGTTCTGACGGCTATATATTTCTCCGTCAATTTCACCTATAATTACAGCATTTTATCTTTAAATATACAACCGCAAAATTAAATAAAATATTTTAAAAAAATTGGTGCTTTTAACAACAAAAGCCCGTCCGAAATATCGGACAGGCTTTTGAGTTTAATTAAACCGAATTACTTGCTCTTCTTAGTTGCAACAGCAACAACGCCTGCGAGAGCCATTACAGAAACGATAACAGCGGCAGAAGTATTGCCTGTAGCTGCAGCAGTTGTTGTTTCAACTGTTGTATCAGTAGCTGCATCAGCTGTTGTATCAGTAGCTGCATCAGCTGTTGTATCAGTAGCTGCATCAGCTGTTGTATCAGTAGCTACATCAGCTGTTGTATCAGTAGCTGCATCAGCTGTTGTATCAGTAGCTGCATCAGCTGTTGTATCAG
>CAZUDC010000078.1:0-5566 GCA_964619105.1 uncultured Ruminococcus sp. | reverse complement strand
CGAATCAGCCGAAGTATTACGGACGCTTCAATCAGGGTGTCGTTACGATAAATCTTCCAGATGTTGCATTATCGTCTCATAAAGATATGGATAAATTCTGGCAAATACTTGATGAGAGGCTCGAACTGTGCCATAAAGCATTGCAATGTAGACATGAAAGATTAGCTCTTGCAACATCAGATGTCGCACCAATTCTTTGGCAACACGGAGCTTTAGCAAGATTGCCAAAAGGCGCATTAATTCATCCGTTATTACATGGTGGTTATAGTACGCTTTCGCTCGGCTATGCCGGACTTTATGAATGCGTAAAGTATATGACAGATGAATCACACTCTTCAGGAAATGGTAAAGCATTTGGTCTAAGTGTTATGCAAGCATTAAATGACGCTTGCAAGAAATGGAAAGCCGAAGAAGATATCGATTATTCGGTATACGGTTCTCCTATAGAATCGACAACTTATAAGTTTGCTACATGCTTAAAGGAAGGATTCGGTACTATAGAAGAAATTACTGACCATGATTATATAACTAATAGTTATCATATCAATGTAAGAGAACATATTAATCCGTTTGATAAATTGTCAATAGAGTCTGAATATCAAAAACTTTCTCCTGGCGGAGCTATCAGTTATATTGAATGTGCAGATTTAACTCAGAATATTCAAGCCGTTCTTGAAGTTATTAAATATATCTATGATAATATAATGTATGCTGAGCTGAATACTAAAAGTGATTACTGTCAAGCATGTGGCTATGACGGAGAGATATCTATTATAGATCAAGGCGGTGAACTCGTTTGGAAATGTCCTAATTGCGGGAATACAGATCAAACTAAAATGAATGTGGCAAGAAGGACATGTGGTTATATTGGTACACAGTTCTGGAATCAGGGGCGTACTCAAGAAATCGCCGAACGATATGTTCATCTTGATAACCACGAGGATACCATATGAATTACTCGTTATTAAGAGAAAGCGATATATCAAACGGTCCAGGTATTCGAGTATCTCTGTTTGTATCAGGGTGTAATTTTCATTGCTATAACTGTTTTAATGTAGATGCGCAAAAATATGACAATGGACAATTATATACAATAGATACCCAAAATCGTATCATCAATTTAGTATCACGAAAACATATTAGTGGTTTATCTATATTAGGCGGAGATCCTTTGTGTCAAAACGAACAAGGTCTATTCCAGTTAATCGAACTAGTGCATAAGATAAAATGCATACCAAATAAAACAGTCTGGTTATGGTCTGGATTTACTTTTGAGGATATTTTAAATGCAAAAGATCAATCACAAGAGGACAAGCTACGAGCAGAATTAGTTAAAAGCTGTGATATATTAGTAGATGGCACATATATAGACAAATTAAAAGACCATAATCTAAAATGGAGAGGGTCTTATAATCAAAGAATTATAGATACCAGTGATGGATCAATTCAATATTATACATAAAAGGAGAAATACTATGAATAAGTTATCCAATGAAGAGTTTATAAAAAAGTATGCTAATACTTATGGTTGCACACTTGCTGAATCAAAGACCGAAATTTCAAGAGTATTTAGTCTGCTTAGCGATGTTCTTGTCGAAGGCAATAGTTTTAATATTGTAGGCGTTGGAACCTTTAAAGTTTCAGAAGTTGCTCCTACAGAGGTTACTATTAATTTCGGAGAACGCAAGGGTGAGCGTGTAGTTGTGCCTGCACATAAGAAGCTCAGCTTTGCACCAAGCAAGCAAATTAAATTTGCATATAAGAATTATAAAAGCAACTAATTTGAATGTCTAATAAAATCACAAGTAAATTATATGGCTTATCAAGAGCATCAGGTAAATGCGCATCTACTCTTAATGATATAAATGATATCTTATCATTTAATTTTACAAAGCTTATAAAAAGAAAATGTAAAAATAATACTAGGAAAAGAGTTAATAAAGCTATAAATAAGCTATATAAATAACTTTTGAATATGCTCTCTATGCGGCAAGTTCTTTCTCGTATAGAGAGCTTTTGTTATCGTATTAAGTAAAGAACAAATATATTTTATACTTAAGATAGAAATGGCAAAAAAAACAACAAAAAGCAGTGATCTAGAACCAATTAAATGCTCTTTTTGCGGACAAGAAATAAATACTGTAGATGGTCAAATCATTTATAATGATGATAAAACAGCAGGTATTTGTAAATCATGTGCAGATATATGTTATCATGCATTTAAGCAAGATAATGAGTCAAACTTATTCGATGAAGATGCTAATATTGATAATAGTATCACTACAATGCGTAAACCGTCAGATATTAAAGCTTATTTAGATCAGTATGTTATAGGACAAGATCACGCAAAAGATATCTTATCTGTAGCAGTTTATAATCATTATAAAATTATAAACGATACGTATCAGTCAGATGACACTGAATTAAGTAAAAGCAATATCTTAATGCTTGGAAGCACAGGCAGCGGTAAAACTCTTCTATTACAGACATTAGCAAAGTGCTTGAATGTTCCTATAGCTATAGTAGATACAAGTAAATTTACAGCTGCAGGCTATTCAGGTGCAGATGTCGAAAGCAGCTTAAAAATGCTTATACAAAATGCTAATGGAGACATAGAACGAGCAGAACACGGTATAATCTATTTAGATGAATTTGATAAGATTGCAAAACGCGACAATGGCACATCGTCTTCTTATAAAGATGTAGGAGGAGAAGCAGTACAGCAAGCACTACTTAAGCTTATCGAAGGTTCAGAAATAGATGTACCGAGCAATACTAGACGTTTACCAAATGAAGACTGCATTAGAATTAATACAAAAAACATTTTATTTATTTGTGGTGGATCATTTGAAGGTATAGAAAAAATCATTGCAAAACGAACGCAAAATATTGGCAATTCTAAATGCATAGGTTTTACTTCTTCCCTATCATCCAATAATGAAAATCAAAAGATTGAATTTGGTAAGCTTATACGTAATGTCACAACAGAAGATCTGAAAGAGTTCGGTTTGATACCAGAAATAATAGGGCGATTGCCAATTGTTTGTACTCTAGATGATCTAAACAAAGAGACTCTGATAAAAATTATGAAAGAGCCTAAGAATGCTTTGTGCAAGCAATATAGTAAGCTATTAAAATACGATAATGTAGATCTTGAATTTACAGATAAAGCTTGCGAAGCAATAGCGTCAATTGCTATAGACAAGCACATTGGCGCAAGAGGAATCAGAGGCATTCTAGAGCCTCTATTGCTCGAATATATGAAAAAGTGTCCGGAAGGCAATATTAAGAAAATTATCATTACAGATGATTATGTCTTAAGCAAGTCAGACACTCCGCAAATAATCTATAATTAATATACTAAAGAAAGAACTATAATATGAATTTATTAAGCACTTATAAGACATGTTATAAAAAGGCTGTAGCTGCTATTGAAACAATTGATTCTCCTTATGAAAAGGCTAAAATTTGTACAGATATTATGAATTCTATAGCAACACTTATAGCATCAGGTATGATATCATCATCGGAAGAGGATGCAGCATCTCCATCGAATAAGGCTGCAAAGTCTAAAAAGACAACCGTAAAAGACAATGAAGCAGATGCAGCGCCCATTATAGATGTAAACACAACTAGCAATAATGATATTATCACTGAAACAGCAGAAGTTGATACTAATCTTGACAATAATATGATTGAGGATAACAGTACTAAAGTTCATGAGTCAATTATTGACAAGACAGAAGAAACTGATACAAATGAATGGACAGACGAAATGTTAGCAAAATATGCAACAGAATTAGAATACGCAAAACAGGTTAAAGAGTTTTATGGAGACGAAGCATTAAATGAATTTATAAGTAACAATACTAATGGCTTATATAATTCATTAGATGAGTTAGATCCATTTGCATTTGCCGCTATATATCCACTTCTTGTACAGGCTACTGCAAGTGATGAAGAAGAGAATTAAAAACAATAAGCACTTAAGAGAGGATTATATTACATGTCACTTAATAAAATAATCATGGAAGGCAAAATTATAAGTGATTTGAAGTTGTCCGGAAGTGAAGGCAATGAATGTCTTAATTTCATTTTCGGTTTTACGAAAAATTACAAGACAAAGGATCAGCAGTATCCTGATAGCATTTCTATTCCGGCAAAAGCGTTTGGTAAGACTGCAACATTTATCAATACGTACTTTAAGAATCAGAGTCATATTATTATTGTAGCCGCACTTGATCGTAATGAAGAATATCAGAGATCTGATGGTACTATAAAGCCTGCAGAATATTATTTAAATATCAGTGAAGTATGTTTTGCAGGAGATAAGTCTACGGCAGATAACGTAGGAACTGCAACTGCAAATACATCAAGCAAAACCCCTTTACGTTCTGCAACTAAGACTGCAGTAAGTAATCCAAGTCCATTTGGTCAGTCTGCTTTATCTTCTTCGTCATCTGGACCATTAGCACCAAAGCTTAAATCTGGCATTGGCGGTCGTTAATATGAACGAGATCGAACTTCAAAAAATTGAAAATGAACTTATAAATAGTATAGATAAAGAAACTCAAACAGATAATGACATAAGAACTGCTTCAGAAGAAATTGCAGCAGCTCTTGTTTTATCCGGTTCTACGCAGTATAGCTTTAACGATATTATTTATAGTTTTAGATATATTTGTAATAAGGCTAATAAGCAGATTACTATTGTAGCAGCAAATGTCAACAAGTATAAAATAGCCGGCAATAAATATAAACCGTTTATTATCAATGCATCATTAGATGATAGATATACTGAAGTACAAAGTGCTATAGCAGCAATAGAAGGATTTATTAGACATATTACAAGTAACATAAAACCAGAATATCTGGATGATGAGGAGTGAACATAATGTCAGATGTAAGCAATGGCGCACAAATCACAATACTTAGATATCCGGATAATGTCAGACAGCGCGTAGGAATGTATCTTTCTAGCAAAGAACACGCGGTATTTGAAATTATAGACAATAGTATAGACGAATTTTTAGCAGGATATGCACAAAATATCAGTTTATCTATTAATCAGGATATTATAACAGTCAGAGATGATGGTCGAGGCATTCCTATTGAACCGCATAAAGATCCTGAATATAATGGTTTATCTCAAGTTGAAGTAGCAGCAACAGTACTACATGCCGGTGGTAAATTTGATAATGCAGAAGATGCCTATAAAACAGTTACCGCAGGATTGAATGGTGTAGGATTATCATGTGTAAATGCTACAGCACAAGAAATGACCATCACGATTTATAAAGATAGTGGTGTATATCAAGCAAAATTTGCTAAAGGTATTATTACGCAGCATCTAACTAAAATAGCAGATGAATCAGAAGAGTGTAATGGCACTGAGATATCGTTTAAGTTAGATGACGAAGTGTGGGGCGAAGATACTTCCCTAAACATTTCAAAAATTAAAAATAGACTTGAGCAATTGGCTTTCCTAAATCCAGGGCTTACGACTATCTTTTGCAATAATGAAGATGAACAATCTATATATATGTATCCAGATGGTCTTAAGGAT
>CAZUDC010000077.1:0-5742 GCA_964619105.1 uncultured Ruminococcus sp. | reverse complement strand
ATAACCTATGTTCAGTGGGAGCTTGAACTCCAACTGAACAGTAAATGGAACCCGCCGCCGAATTGAACGAAATTCAATTTAGAGGCAGGGGGACATCTTGCCTGAGTTATATTATAACCTATTTTCGCCGTTCTTTCAATACCTACAGCAAACATTCGGGATTTTATCTAATTATTAAACGTTTTATACTGTATGCTTTGCCTAATTTTTCGTCAAAAGCAACAACAACACCATTGATAAACTGCTGTTCTTCCGATTCCTCAAACCTTACAGGAGCGTGGAAACGCTGTTTTTTTATCGCAAGCTCGCTCTTGACACCAAGGACGGAAAGCTCTGCTCCGCACATTCCGGCGTCTGTTATATAGGCGGTTTTTTTTGGAAGTATTATTTCATCGGAGGTCTGGACGTGGGTATGCGTGCCAAAAACTGCTGTAACCCTGCCGTCGAGATACTGACCGAGAGATTTTTTTTCTGCGGTGGCTTCTGCGTGAAAGTCAATAAAAATATTCGGTGTTTCTATTGTTTCAAGAATATTATCAATAACTGTAAACGGATTATCGAGAGCTTCAAGATACATCGTTCCCATAAGATTTATAACCGCTATCTGTGTTCTGCCAAGGTCGAGGATACAAACTCCCTTTCCGACATTCCCCTCGGGGAAATTTGCGGGACGAAGCAGGTTATCCTTTTCGTCATAAAGCGGCAAAGCTTCTTTTCTGCGGAAGCAATGATTTCCTGTTGTTATAACGTCAGCTCCGAGAGAGAAAAGCTGCTTTGCGGAATGCGGGGTAATGCCGTTGCCGGTTGCGCTGTTTTCACCATTTATGACTATAATATCAACGTTATATTCCTTTTTTATTCCGTTTATTTTGCTTTGGACAAACTGGCAGCCACCCTCGCCTACCACGTCGCCCAAAAATAATAAATTAAGCATAAAAAAACCTCCGTTTGTCAGAGTGCATTTGCCGCACCTGATGAAAACATTTTGTCTATATCCCTTTTCAGTTCGGGAAAAGCCTTTAAATCGGGACTTTTTTCGATTATATCATCTGCGGCATTTTGGACCGTTGCCGCAATTTCCGCAGTTGGCTCTGCAAGGTGCATTTCGGGCAGACCATGCTGACGTTCGCCGAAGAAATCCCCTGCACCTCGCAGCTTAAGGTCATATTCCGATATTTTGAAGCCGTCTGAGGTTTCCGTCATAATTTTAAGACGTTCCCTTGTTTCAGCCGACGCATTTCCTGCGATGAGAATACAATAGCTTTGATGTGAACCTCGGCCGACACGTCCTCTTAGCTGATGAAGCTGGGAAAGACCGAAACGTTCCGCATTTTCTATCATTATGACTGCCGCATTCGGAACGTCAACGCCGACTTCTACAACAGTTGTTGCAACTAAAAGCTGTGTTTCGCCCTTTTTAAAGCTTTGCATTGCATCATTTTTCTCCTGTGAGGACATTTTACCGTGAAGAATACCGATAGTATAGTCTTTGAAGTCCTTTTCTGCGGCATTTTCAGCATAGCTTACCGCCGATGCAAGACCGCTTTCGTCCTCCTCTATCATCGGGCATACGATATAAGCCTGTCTGCCCTCGTCAAGAAGCTTACGAACAAATCCGTATGCACGTTCACGGAGCTTTTGAGTAACGGCAAAGGTTTCGATCTTCTGCCGTCCCTTCGGAAGCTCGTTTAAAACAGAGATATCAAGGTCACCGTAGATTATCATTGCAAGAGTTCTTGGTATCGGGGTAGCCGACATAACAAGTCTATGCGGATTTGCTCCTTTTTCGGCAAGCCTTGCACGCTGATTTACTCCAAAGCGGTGCTGTTCGTCCATTATAACAAGCCCGAGCCGTTTGAAAACGGTTGTATCAGAGATAAGAGCGTGAGTTCCTGTGATAACATGAAATTCGCCGTCGGATATTTTTCGGTCGATTATTGTACGCTCCTTTTTTTTGAGAGAACTTGTAAGGCAGCATACCTTTACACCAAAGGTAGAAAGCAGATCCGAAAGCGTCTTGAAATGCTGCTCTGCAAGGATTTCAGTAGGTGCCATTAAAGCGGTCTGACAGCCGTTTTTAAAGCAGAACAGAGCCGCCGCCGCCGCAACGGCGGTTTTTCCTGAACCGACATCTCCTTGGACAAGCCTGTTCATAGGATATTCTCTGCACATATCGTCTGTTATTTCTGTTATAGCGTTTATCTGTGCGTTTGTCAGCTCAAAGGGCAGCCGCTTTTTAAATTCACCGAGAGAATCTGCAAGCTTATTCATCGTTATGCCCGAAACACTATGATTTTTTTCTTTCATCATACACATTCCAAGCCTTACCTTGAGCAGTTCATCAAAGGCAAGACGTTTTTTGGCGGTTTCTGCGATATGGCTATCCGATGGGAAATGAATATTACGCAATGAATATTCGAGCGAGGCAAGGTGATATTTCTGACGTATAAAATTCGGGATATGGTCGGTATAATCCTCATCCCCGAGGCTGTCGAGAGCCTGTGCGATATTTAAGCTGACGGCGCTTGAGGTCAGACCCTCGGTCAGCTTATATATCGGTTTAAGAAGGATCTTACTGTCGGCAGGAACAAACTGCGGAGTATTCATTTCACGGCGGACCATATTGCCGTTGATCCTGCCCGAAAAAATATATTCCTCTTCTTCCTTAAGAGCGTCATATGAAAAACGGTTATTGTAGAAAATTATGGTTATATTGTCGCTGTCGTCTGTGGCGGTGAGCTTATAGAGGACAAGACCGCTTCGTATTCTTGCGGCAGGGAATTTCTTGGTTATTCTTACTTTTATGACGTTATGCTCAAATATAACCGTTTCTGAGATCGGGACCGGAGAGGTATAATCTATATAACCTCTCGGATAGTGGCAGATAAGCTCCCCGATTGTATGAATGCCGAGCCTTGCATACTGCTCCGCACGTTTTGTTCCCACTCCGTGAAGCTCCTCTATCGGTGAGTTTTTGTCCATAATCCTTCCCCTTTTACAAACAAACCGCACGTCACGGAAATTATCCCATTAAGTGCGGTTATTGCTTATTCTTCGTTATTGCTTTCGTCTGAAGTTATATCGTCTGCTGCAGGTTCTTCTTCCCCGGCAGATGCTGCATCCTTGTTTTCAGCTTCTGCTTCTGCTGACTTGTTTTCCTCGGATTTTTCGGAGCCGAGCACTGTTGCCTTATATTCCTCATAATCCTTTTCAACTGTTTCAGCGGAAATTTCGCCTGTCATAAGCTTTTCAAATTCTGCACCATCGATCTTTTCATGTGCAATGAGATACTTTGCAACAAGGTGAAGCTGATCGAGGTGTTCTTTAAGCATATCTACACAAGCGTTGTAATTATCTGTAACGATACGATTGATCTCATCGTCAATTTCAGCCTGAACACGTTCGGAGATACCGTTTGAGCGACCATAACCCATTCCAACGAACGGCTCGTCGTTCTGATCTGCATAAACGACAAGTCCAAGCTTGGAAAGGCCGTATTTTGTTACCATATCCTTTGCTATCTTGGTGGAACGCTGGAGGTCGCTTATAGCTCCTGCTGAACCCTTGCCTATGATAATTTCCTCAGCAACACGTCCGCCCATGCAAACCTTGATCTCGTCCTCGATCGTCTGAGCGTTTACATCGAGCAGCGATGGTTCCTTGGACGGAAGATGTATCGTCATACCGCCTGCACTGCCGTGAGGGATAATGGTAACCTGATGAACCTTATCCTGCGTTGGCAGATAATAGGTAACGACAGCGTGACCTGCTTCGTGATAAGCAACGGTACGGCGTTCCTCCTGTGTAACAACGTGGCTTTTCTTTTCAGGACCGGCAAGAACCTTGATGACGGCTTCTTCGATATCCGATTTTGAAATAGACTTCTTATCCTTGCGAGCGGCGATAAGAGCGGCTTCATTTGTAAGGTTTTCAAGATCTGCACCTGTAAAGCCTGCGGTCGATTTTGCGATGGTGGAAAGGCTTACATCGGGAGCGAGAGGCTTTTTCTTGGTATGAACACGGAGTATCTGCTCTCTGCCCTTTATATCAGGGTAGCTTACTGTTATCTGGCGGTCGAAACGTCCCGGACGGAGAAGTGCGGGGTCGAGAATATCACGCCTGTTGGTTGCGGCGATAACTATAACGCCCTCGTTGCCCTCAAAGCCATCCATTTCAACGAGCAGCTGGTTCAGGGTCTGTTCACGCTCATCATGACCGCCGCCAAGACCTGCACCTCTGTGACGGCCAACTGCGTCAATTTCATCTATGAAAATGATAGACGGAGCATTTTTCTTGGCTGTTTCAAAAAGATCCCTTACCCTTGAAGCACCAACGCCGACATAAAGCTCAACGAAATCTGAGCCTGAAATTGAGAAGAACGGAACTCCCGCTTCGCCTGCGACAGCCTTTGCAAGGAGAGTCTTACCTGTACCCGGAGGTCCCATAAGGAGAACGCCCTTAGGTATTCTTGCACCCATTTCGGTATATTTCTTAGGACTTTTAAGGAAATCAACAATCTCCGCAAGCTCTTCCTTTTCCTCGTCTGCACCTGCGACATCGTCAAACTTATGCTTGGTGTTCGAGGTGGTTTTTACGTTAGCCTTGCTGAAGCCGTTGACCTTTCCGCCGCCTGTCTGACGCATCATAAAAAAGAAGAGTGCGACCATTAAAATAATTATTACAAGTGATGGAAGAAGATTATAGAGCCATGAATTATCCCGGATCTTATAATACTCCATTTCCAGCGGAGCGTCGGGGTGAAGGGCGTTATACTCCTTGCGGTAATTTTCCTCGCCTGTCTGGATCTCGTTGAGGAAAACGGAAACATTAGGAACAACGTAGCTTATTGTTTTTGTGGTGCCGTCATCAAGTGTGACGTTCATATTAAGCTCGCCTGTTCCAAGGTCGAAATTGTAATAGCCGACCTGATAATTGTCGAAAAAGCCCATAATATCGGAGTATGTGTATTCAGAGGCAGTTTTTGTTGCCTGCTTCATAAGTCCGACAATAAGTATCATTGCCGCAACAAGAACTCCGACATAGATAAGCAATCCCTTGTTTGAGGATTTTTTTGGTGACATTGGTTTCATTCCTTTCCTTAATTCATTATTATGTTAAATAATGCTTGCTCAACAACTGAAAAATTGCGTAGAAGCTTTGCTTCGAAGCAATTTTTTGGTTGTTGTGTGCAAGAAATTTTGTTTTTTTTAAAAATTCTTTAACATTCCTGCCTTCAGTGGCTACAAAAACAGACATTAATCAGTGAGTATGCACTAAATATGCAGCTTTTGTCAATTTGTATCATATTCGGCGATATAGGGCAGATTGCGGTAATATTCGCCGCAGTCAAGACCATAGCCGATAACAAAGAAATCAGGTATGGTGAAGAGTGAGATATCGGGCTTGAAATCTACTGCTCTGCGTTCGGGCTTATCGAGAAGTGTAAGAACCTTGAGTGAAAGAGGATTGCGTTCCTTGAGCATTTCAACGATTTTTGACAAGGTTCTCCCGGTATCAACGATATCCTCAACGATGATAACGTTATACTGTGAAATATCCTGCTTAAGGTCGAGAGTTATTTTAACCTCGCCCGATGAGGTCGTAGATGAGCCATAGCTTTCCGACGCCATAAATCCAATCTCGCAGGGAATGCTCACTGCTCTTGAAAGATCTGCAAGGAAGATATACGCTCCCTTTAAGATGCTTACCAGCAAGAGCGGCTTGCCTTCATACTCCTTATCT
>CAZUDC010000076.1:0-5751 GCA_964619105.1 uncultured Ruminococcus sp. | reverse complement strand
ATGAAAACAATCTTGCCACAATGACAGCGTCCTATGACGCAAAGACCAGGACGATTAAGGCTGTTTGCAATAAGGCAGTTCTGCTTTACGAGTTTGACGAAAACACTGGCAACTATGAATATATCAACAACGAAAGCAACGGCTATTTCGCAAGCTTTGCAGACGCTGTAAGCTATATCAACGCTAACGGCAATGCAAACGCAAAATATTCGATGGTTGTAATTGAAAGCATTGAGGAAGCTAAATTCGTTCTTCCGGATGCGGCCAAGGCAAACTATATTTCTATTGCTTGTTTGGAAGGCGTTGTGATCAACATCGGCAAGACCGCTTCTATCACAACCAATGTTGATACAAAACTTGATAACGTTCATTTTAAGACAACAGCAAAATCCCTCAGCGTTAATGCAAGGAATAAACTGAGTATATATGGCAGCACTAATATTGACTCGTTCAAAGGCAATGCAAAATACGGCTTTGTAACCTATGCGAATGACGATATTCCGCACGATATTACAGGCTTTGGCAGTGCCAGCATATATTCAAAGCTTAATGTTGGCACTCTTAAGGTCAATGAGCTTACGCTTGGAAATTATGCGTCTATCGTTATCGGCAACAGCTTCAAGTCAGGCTCATTCAGCAGGTTCGAAACAAAAGGCCCGGCAAGCGTCCGTTTCGAGGGCTGTCCTAAGGGAGCGCTCAGCTATACAGGTAAGGCAGAGGATTTCGTTATAAGCGAAAAGGTGAAAATCACAGGCGATATCGGCAACGGAACTAAGATCCTTACAGCTAAGGCACTCACAAACGTCAACGATCTTTTCACAGCCTCTGATTATGATGAGGAGGTTGACGCAGCTTTCGTGAAGAAGGGAAATGATATTTGTCTGAAGGTAGCTGTATTGCAGCTTTGGAGCAATGATGAAGAAGTCGGTGTATATTCCGAATGGTCGGATATGATCAAGGCGATAAACAATGCAAACGAACCTAATGTAAGCTATGGTGTTAATCTGCTCGGCAACTACAGGTCGGAGAAGGAGCTTTCCTTCCCGACTAAGGGCAGGTGTGTTGGTTTTCAGATCGGTTTCTCAGGTGCGAACAGTAGGATCTTCTTCCCCGGTTCGCTTGACCTGACGTGTTCAACAGTAATCGATAGTGTTGAGCTGTATTCATACGATAAAAAAACAGGAAAGCAAGCTAACTACAGTATTAACGCTTCGGACTGTTGTCTGGTTTTGAGAGATGTTGAAACATCGGGCGTTTCGGTAAATGCTTATATCCTTGACATCAATTCAGAAGAATTATCCGCCGAAAGCATCAATGTCGAAAGTATTTTGACTGCAAAAGAAGGCTTTACAGCTAAAAATATAGATGTTCCATTTTTTTATACTGATAAATCCGATTCTATAACGCTTAAGCTTGTAAAAGGCGGAAAGCTCAATATTTCATTACTTTACGTTGTGTATGATGTACCGCTTATTTTGGAGCTTGTTGACGAGGACGGCGAAACGCTTGACGAGATCCCAAATAATTATCAGCTTGGAAAGATATGGCAAATAATTGGAGGTATAAGGCTTCCTGGTGGCTATAATCTTGATATCAACGAAACAACAGGTGAGTGTACAATTTTTTGTTAGCGGAGGACGTAAGCTGACATCTGAATTCAATATGGGCTTGCCCCGTCATTTAACGAAGCAAATGTTCAGTGGGAGCTTGAACTTCCACTGAATAGTAAATGGAACCCGCCGCCGAATTGAATGAGGTTCAATTTAGAGGCAGGGGTACATCTTGCCTAAGCTATGACAATTGAATCACCGCACAAGGACAATATCGTCTTTGTGCGGTGTTTTTTGTAAGAATAAACGCAGCGCGTTTTTGGACGATGGTGTTTAGTATTAGTATAAATGAATATTTTCGTATTAGAAAAAATTTGCAGCCGCGGCATGGAAAACCCGTCCTCTGCAAAGCTGACTAATAAATGTTCATTATCATTTGTCTGTAATTTGATTGACATAAAATTTCCTGTATGATATAATTAAACAAAAAGAAAAAGGAGCTTTGCCATGAAATACGCTAATCCTGTTATAAAAGGCTTTTATCCCGATCCGTCCGTCTGTGCGGCGAACGGAAAATATTATCTCGTGTCCAGTTCGTTCCAGTATTTTCCAGGCGTTCCGCTCTTTGAAAGCGAGGAGCTTATCAACTGGAGGCAGATAGGTCATGTCCTTACAAGAAAAAGTCAGGTCATGCTCGAAAAGATAAACAGCTCGGGCGGAGTTTTTGCCCCGACTATACGCTTTAATAACGGCAGATTTTATATGGTCACAACAAACGATACAACGCATCAGAATTTCTATGTTTATACCGATGATATCTACGGCGAATGGTCTGAGCCGATTTTTGTCGATCAGTCGGGCATCGATCCATCGCTGCTTTTCGATGATGACGGCAGGACCTATTTTTTGAGCAACGGTCAGGACGATGAGGGCGAGGGCGGTGTTATCCAGTGCGAAATCGACATTGAAAGCGGAAAAAAGCTCTCAAAAAGCAAGTGCATATGGAAGGGCTCGGGCGGACGTTACCTCGAAAGTCCTCATATGTATAAGATCAACGGCGAATATTATCTCATGGCGGCAGAGGGCGGCACGGAATACGGTCATATGGTCACATATGCACGCTCAAGATCCGTTTGGGGCGAATTTGAAAATTATCCGAAAAATCCTGTTCTCACCAACAGAAATAAAGCTCCCTTTATCATTCAGGGAATCGGTCACGGCGACCTTATTCAGGATAAAAACGGCGATTGGCATATTTTAACGCTCGGCTTCCGTCAGATACATATCTGGCAGCCGTATCATCACCTCGGACGCGAAATTTTCCTTACACCCGTTCAGTTTGATAATGACGGCTGGTTCACCGCCGGAAATGACGGCACGACCGATTTTGAATATGATATAAAGGCTGTCGCAGAGCAGAAGGAAAAGAAGCTCTATACCTTTGAAAATACCGATTGGAGCATTGACTGGTGCTTTCTGCGTCACCCTCATACCGAAAATTATCAGCTCGGCGGCAGGGCTGTGCTTAAAGGAACGGCTATAACCCTTGAAGATATCGATTCACCGACCTTTGTCGCAATACGTCAGCGTGATTTTGATATGAATTATTCCGTCAATGTCAGCCTTGACAGGGGAGAAGCGGGCGTAACGGTCTATATGTCCGAAAATGAGCATTATGATATTGCACTGCGTGAAAATAACGGAGGCTTTGAGGCTGTTCTTAAGCTGAATATCGGCGGAGTTAAGCATATTCAGAGCAGCGCTAAGGTTTCGGGCAATTCCGCAAGGCTTGAAATTGTTTCGGACAGCGTTTTCTATAATTTTTACGCTGTTGACGGTCAAAGCCGCATTCATCTCGGAGGCGCCCAGTCGAAATATCTTTCAAGCGAGGTTTCGGGCGGCTTCACGGGAGTTGTCCTCGGTCTTTATGCGATAGGAAATAATACGGCTGAATTTGAAAAGCTTGAAATTAAATATTAAGGAGAAGATTTTATGAATATGTTGTCAGCGCCTATGGGTTGGAACAGCTGGGATTGCTACGGTGCGGCTGTCGATGAGGAAACGGTCAGGAAAAATGCCGATTTTATGGCGAAAAAGCTTAAGCAATACGGCTGGGAATATGCTGTTGTGGACATTCAGTGGAGCAATCCTGACGCTTCAGGTCACGAGTATCAGCCGTTTACGGAGCTTTGTATGGACGAATATTCACGACTTATCCCTGCGGAAAAGCGTTTTCCATCGGCAAAGGACGGTAAGGGCTTCAGCGTTCTTGCGGAGTATGTGCATTCGCTCGGTCTGAAATTCGGTATTCATATTATGCGTGGTATCCCACGTCAGGCTGTGCATAATAATACAGCTATAAAGGGCACAAGCGTTACGGCTCGTCAGATCGCAAAAACTGACAGTATTTGCCATTGGAACACTGATATGTACGGTGTTGACCCGAATAAAGAGGGCGCAAGGGCTTATTATGAGAGCCTGTTTGAGCTTTATGCCGAATGGGGAGTTGATTTCGTCAAGGTTGATGATATAGCAAGGGAGCTTCCCCACGAGGAGGAGGAGCTTGTTATGCTGTCAGACGCTCTCCATAGCTGCGGCAGAGATATGGTTTTAAGCCTTTCACCCGGACCTGCGCTGCTTGAAAAGGCGGAGCTTTATAAGCAGACGGCGAATATGTGGCGAATTACCGATGATTTCTGGGATAAATGGGAGCTTCTTTACGCAATGTTCGAGCGTGCGGAAAAGTGGTGCATTCATTCAGGAGCGGGACATTGGCCTGACGCTGATATGCTCCCGATAGGTCCTATTTTGCAGGATTACGACAAAGCTAACAGAACAAAATTCACAAAGCCCGAACAGCTCACCTTGCTGACATTATGGTGTATTTTCCGTTCGCCCTTGATGATAGGCGGCGAAATGACAGGCTTTGACGATTTCACGATGAGCCTGCTCACAAATGAGGATATCCTTAAAATGCACAAAAATTCACGTCATTCGCATCCTGTTTACCGCAGGAAGGAGGGCGGCAATGAGTATATCCTTTGGGTTTCTGTTTCTGCCGAGGGCGGTATGTATGCGGCAATTTTCAATGCAGGTGATACTGTCGGCACGACTGAAATTGACCTTGAAGCCGCTGAAATTTACGGTGAAGTCAAGGGAAAAGAGCTTTGGAGCGGTGAAAACGTTACGGCAAACGGTAAATTAAGCGTCACTCTTGAGCCTCATGGTGCAAAGGCGTTTCTGCTTATGTAAAATGCTTCCATCCGATTTCATTACGGCTGTTGAGCGTGAAGGTGAGGTTGTATAGAGAGGCGGCAATGTAGGAGTCAACGCATTTTATCTTTTTCAGCTCGGTCACGGCAAGTGAATCAAGCAGCTCGCTGATATGCTCATATCGGAGCATACGAAAGCGTGAAGCAGCACAATCGGGTGGGATAATACTCCCTTCGGATTTGATTTTTCGCCTGCCGATGATGACTTCGGCGATGATGTCACGGATTTCCTCGATAGCCTCGGCTGAGGAGGGGATATTTTCCTTGAGCGTTTCAATATCGATAGCTGAATTGACCTCAAAAATAATTTCAGAAATATTATTATTCCGACTGCCCCGCTTCACGTCCGCAGTCTGATTGAGGACAGTGTTAATAACCTCTGTTTTATTATTATAAGTATTATTAGGGGCGGGAATTGCGTCCTCACTTTCTGTGGAAATCAGTTCCCCACAGGAAGGAAAATCCGCCTTAACAGGGTTTGAAAATTCGTTCCTCGAAAAGCTGTCAGTCAGCTTTTCGGAGAACGTTTTTTTATCTTGCTTTTCACTTTTCAGAATATCCGCTACGAAAATAAACATCGGATTGTGCGTGTCGCGTTTTTCACGTCTTATCAGCTTATGCTTTTCAAGCTCCGTGAAAAGCTTTGTTGCTTTATCCTTACCGCAGTTCAGAACCTCGCAGGCTTCTTCTCTTGAATAAAAGATGAACGGCTCTCCGCTTATGAAACGCTCATTCATTTCGGACAGCTTGCGGCGGTCGAGCATAAGGCAGTAGAGAAGCTTCGCCTCGGGGGAGATTTTTTTATAGCTTTCATTGGTAAAAAGCTCCTTCGGAACCTTAAAAAATTGGTTATTTCTGGCTTTTGGCATATTGCACCTCCGTTTTTTATTTAATTGTAGCACAACCAAAAGCTAACATACAATCACATC
>CAZUDC010000075.1:1208-5825 GCA_964619105.1 uncultured Ruminococcus sp. | reverse complement strand
GAACATAGGTTGGCTTCGCCAACCCTTGCCACGTTAAATGATGGGGCAAGCCCCTCATTGAATGAACGGAAACCATTATTCTGTCGGAGGTTTTATCCTCGGGGATAAGGAAACGGCTGTCGGTCGTTTTGTCGATATTGGTCCAGTAGCCCGAAACGATAAGCATTCGGTTTTTATTATTGCCGCCTGTTTTTCTGACGGTATCAACAAAAGCCCTGTTTCCGCTGCTGATGCGTTCACACAGCCTGTCAGCAGAATCAAGGCGGATATGCTCACCGCTGCAAATAGTTTTGTTAATTGTTTTCACCTTTTTAAATACATTTTACTGAATAATTATTGTACAGAATGATTTTCCCGTCCCGTGGATAACAGCTTTTACGAAAATTCTGGTTTTATTTTGTAAAAACAAACGCCTTAAGCTCAAAAAGACAGCGGTTTTCAAAATAGCAGGCTGTCCAGCCCTCATAGGGTGCTTTTACCTTGAAAAAGAGAGAATGTCTGCCCGTTACGCTTTTTACAACAGTGTTCACGATACCCGAAGCACTGCCAATTTGTGCAGTTCCGATAAGCTCTCCGTCCTCGCCGTCAATGAGGATATCAACCGCACAAGCACAGCCAAAGCCGTTGATGTTCATATTTATTTCCATAGCCTTACTGCCGTAATCATCGCCAAAATCGAAATACCTATAGCCGATGACCGTTCCGTCGGTGATGTTGGTTATGACGCGCTCAAAGACGTTTTTTTCCGTAACAAAAGCGTTTCCCTTTATAACACAGGCTATGTCGGCGGGTGTTATCTCATAGGGTGAAAGGGAATTATCAAACCCAAGCGATGTCATTTCAACGATCGGAATCGTTCCGTCGGGGAGAATTTCTATTTTTTCAACACAGCCTCGTCTTGACATAATGGAATTATTCGTCATACGGTGATAGAAAATATACCACTGACCTTTTATGCAAACGATTGAGCCGTGGTTGTTGCCGCCAGGATAATCAACGCCGTTGTCAACGATATAACCGCGGTAGGTGAACGGTCCTGTCGGATTGTCCGATGTCGCATAGGCAAGACGGCTGCCGCGCTTCGGGGAATAGATCATATAATATGTATTGCCGACCTTACGCATTGACGCCGCTTCAAAAAAGAGCTTTTCTTCTTCGTCAAAGCCACCCTCTGACGTTATTTTATTGGGGATAAAATGCTCGATCTCGCCGTAAGCCTCGTACATATTATCGCTGTTGAGCCGTGCCAGAAATGAACGTTCAAAGCCGCAGTAAATATATGCGCTTCCGTCATCGTCCACGAAAACTGACGGATCTATAAACCAACCGTTGCAGCAAACCTCATCGGGAATTGTGTAAACATAATCTGAAAGATAAGTGAAGGGCCCTTCGGGACGGTCGCTTACGGCAACACAGCCCTTTCGGTTGACGATATAAGCATAAAGATAGTATTTACCGTCCTTTTCGATAACATCGGGAGCAAAAAGACGCTTTTCATCACTGCTGTCGGGGATATCGGACGGATGATCACGGGTAGCCTTTACGCGGAAAATATCGCCATGGCAGATCCATTTGTCAGGCTCGTCAACAGAAGCGCTCCAGCATTTGAGTACATAATCGCAGAAGGTATCAGAGCCTGCGGTGTCGTGTGAGCCATAGACATAAATGCGGCCGCCGAAGGCTCTCGGCTCGCCGTCGGGGATATATTCCCATAAAGGAAGATAAGGATTAGGCATATAAAAAAGACCTCCGTTTTTCTTGTTACATTAAGTATACAATAAAAAACGGAGGTTTTCAATGACTTATTGAATTAGTTTGGGTGACTTTTTGTGCAAGGACGCACCACTTCCCGGAATAAAAAGACCGTTAATAGCTTTCTTCAGGTCCTGCTTCAAATACAATTTCAAATTCGAAAGCATCGGAGTAGTCATACACGCTTAAATCTAAGCTCTACGTGCGTTTAACTGTAACAGCGCCTGTTTTTTCATTGACATTGAGCTCGAAGCCGTCGTTCAAAAGTTTTAAATAATTATCTGCGCCATTCTTGATAGTACCAATGCTGTAATTCTTGGGAAAATCGGTTACGGCCTGATAGTTCTTATCCAGCAATTGAATTCCGAACATACCTTCAGCTTCGCGTATAAGCTGGTTTTTAATTGTAAGCTTTGCATTATTTACAAGAAAAAGCTTTAAAGGAATCATATTAACCCAGTTCTTTGTTGTTATACCCTTATTAACATAGATCACAACGTATAGTCCCCAAGTTATAATAGTATCGTTTACAGTTATCCTTTCTGCCTTGATTGAAGCTGTCTCACGAAGCACAAGGTTTTTTGCTGTAATTGTTGCAAGCTCTGTTCCTGATAAGAAAAAAGTAACATCATAAGCGGAGGCATTGATATTATAATTGACGTTGTCATAGCCGCCCTTTTTATTCGCCTTGACAGAGTAAATATTTATTTCCCTAAAGGCAGTATCACCTGTAAGAGTAAGTGAACCAGTGAATTTAAGATTTATGCTCCTAGATAGCCCCGCTATATTAAGATGATTATAAGTACCCTTATTCGGGAACTTCAGTGCAGAGCCTGTATTTACATGATCACGAACCGTGATAGTATAGCTTGCTTCGGGATCCTTTGCCTTGTTGATAGCGTCAATAGCCTCGCTCCACAATGCGAATCTTTGTGCTTCACCCGATTTAGTGGATGAAAGCTCAAAATAATCGCCGAGGATAACAATGTCGTTTCCGATCTGTGTAAAGCATGGTGTGATATCATTGCCAAGGGAAACACTGCTGTCGCAGGAGAACAGCTTATCAGGGCTTGCGAGAGCCTTTGTTGAAAGGATCCTGCTGCCGTAAGCGACTGCGCCCTTGATGGTGATAGGGCTGTTATCCACAAGGACAAAATCAGCGGCTTTTCCCGTGAAGCGGAGAGCGGGGCTGTTCGCACTGTTATATTTGAGGTAAGAGCCCACTTCGCCGCTGAATGACTTGAACGTACCTGACTTGAAGCTTTCGCTGAGAGCCAGACCTGAATTAGTTAACAGATAAAGCTTGCCTGTCTGGAATGCGGTATCGATGAGAAGCTCTGTGTTTTCACCAACAGTGACAGTTCCAAAGCCTGTTACATTGTAAGCATTGTCTGAGGTTATGCTTGCTGTGAATTCATAGCCTGAGCTTCCCTTGAAGCTGTTGATATTGCTTTCGCGACCGACAGAAAGATTATTTTTTGCATTCAGGGTGAGAGTTTTTGCGGATGTAACGAAATTAACATTTTCCAGCACTGTATGAACATATGTGGTGAGCGACGCAAGCTTGCCTATGTTAATGCTTGCACCGTCTACACATTGGATATTGAGTTTGCCCGCCTTTTTTGCGCTTGGGAGAGCAAATTTCGGCGATTCGATGCTCTTTTGAACTGTTATTATGTAGCTTGCATCAGGAGAACCGTTTGCATTGATATATGCCACAGCGTCCTCAAGAGTTTCAAAGCAGCCGTTGTTGCCATTTTCAACAGGAGCATAATAACCTTCATTACCCAGGACATGAATAAGAACCGCATTTGCGACAACAGCCTTGATAGTCCTTGTCTTTGCGTCGTAGAAGGCTTTTATTCCCGAAAAAGCTTCAGCTTCATTCGAGCTGCCGTTGGTGTTCTGGATCAAGATATTATCGCTCAGATCCTTGCCCTTGGTGTAAAGCAAGGTTCTTCCTGATTCAAGCTGGCTGTAGGTTAATTTATCAATAACTATTCTACCATTACCTTCTGTAGTAAACTCAATAGCGTTATCTATCACAGCAACTGACAGTGCATTTTTTGTCACATCTGATACAGTAAGCTTAGGCAATTCGCCCTTGCTGTTTTTTCTTAAGAAAACTTGTGAAAAAGATTTGATGCTTTCAATAGTCGCAGAGGACTTTTCGCCAAACAAATACAAAGTGCCGCCTATTAATCTGGTAATACCTGTTACAGTGCCATAAATATAACCGCCGCTTAATTCTTTAAAGGTAGAAATGTTGTTTACAGCCACATAATTCAGAATAAGCGCAGAAGTCTTTGTACCTGTTATCCTGTTGATATAAGGTATAAGCTCGTTATTCTGTTCGTTTATCTCGCCCGACTTATTAATATACAAGGTCACATCCTTGGCAACGGTGATGTCGATAAGGTTCTTGCTGTTGCTTGCCTTGATTTCAACGTTAAACACGACATCATAAGGAATTGTAAGCCTTGTGCCTGTGAAGGTGATAGCTTTTTTACCATCGTTCGTAAACCTGATTTTTGAAATATTCTTGTTTTGAGGGAATGCGAAATCTGAAGCGGCTGTTACATCGGTATTTATTGTTACAGCTACCTCCGTATTCGGGGTATCGATTCCCTTAAGAGCTTCAACTAGCTTTTCAAGGTTCGGAACGTTTGTGCTGGTTTCGCCGTAGCTAACAGTGATCGCTTCAGCGTTTTCAGCCCTTATTGACTTATCCTTGCTGTAGTAGAACGGTGTAAGAGCCTTGCCGTCGGGGGTGGTGTTCTGCAAATCTATAATAACCTTATCGCTCAGATCCTTGCCCTTGGTGTAAAGCAAGGTTCTTCCTGATTCAAGCTGGCTGTAGGTTAA
>CAZUDC010000075.1:0-1108 GCA_964619105.1 uncultured Ruminococcus sp. | reverse complement strand
CAGCGTTTTCAGCCCTTATTGACTTATCCTTGCTGTAGTAGAACGGTGTAAGAGCAATGCCATCGTTATTATCAATAACTATATTTCCCGAAAGATCCTTGCTGTTTGTATAAGCAATGGTTGTTCCGTTTGGAATGGAACAAAGCCTGTATTCACTATAAAACTTAATATTAAGCTTCGGTGTTGCTCCTGCCGCAGTTTCACCTGAAGCAACTACATCAGAAACCGTAAGCTTTGTCAGTTTTTCGCCATAAGCCAACTCAAAGTTCGAACCGCCAACAACATTTCCGACAGCTACAGTTGAATCAGCATTGATAACATGCATATATCCGCTGAATTCAGCAACATCTGATACATTGCCGTGGACATATACGTCATCGCCTGTTACTTTCTTGAAACTGGAAATATTTGTTACTTTAACTGTACTATAGCCCAGATCAAGCACAGATGTTGCTGTACCTGTAATGCTATTGATGCAAGGTTCACCGTAATCGTTTAAGCCTGCACCGCCATTTATTGTAAGCGTTACACCTGCGGCAACATTGATATCAATAGTTGTCTTTGCCTTTATGTAAGTATTGAATGTAATATCATAAGGAACATTGACAGTCGTTCCCTCAAAGGTGATAGACTTACCAGTGCCGTCAAAGGTAATGCTATCAGCCTTGGTAATATCCGCAAAATCAAAATCAGCAGGAACAGTCAGATTTTCATTAAGAGTGATAGTATAATCCTTGGCTGTTGACTGTGAATTAACATAAGCCTTGAATGAATCCAATGAATCAAAGCTCTCGCCGTCGGCAGTGAAAATACCATTGCCAAAGGTTACATTGACCGTTACTTCTCCTGCAGGCATAGTAAAACTGTAGATATTGTTCCCCTTATCTTCTACGGGAACATTTACAGGGCTGCCGTCAACAATGTATGTCGCAGAAACGCTTGTAACCTTATAGTTGTCTATGGGAGTGACTGTAAATTGATATGTATCTTCAAATTTGCAGCTAGCATCTCCCGTTACACTGCCATAATCGGCATTCGAGTTGTTAATTGAAACAGAATATGTTTTCTTTTCATAAACTATTTTCACTGTTGTATTGTTAGCAGGCAT
>CAZUDC010000074.1:0-5884 GCA_964619105.1 uncultured Ruminococcus sp. | reverse complement strand
ATATTGTATAATATGCTGTAAAGGTATGAAAATCAATACAGTGTGAATACTTCTGAAAGGATATGTGCAAATGCCCAGGGTTTTTAAAAAGGAAAATATTGTTAAAAGAATTTTTAAGGGAATCGGATATTGCCTTATCGGCGAGTTTATGTCAATGTTCCTTGTTATATCGATGATTGCAATGGGTGGAATGTTCGGAAATTCCGTTGTTATAAAGGTCATTATCGGAATTTGTACACTTGTTGTAACTCTCGGCTTGTATTTCAATTGGACTTATAATGCCGCAAGACGCGACAGGGACGCTGCTTCTTACCATAATGTTCCATTTGATAAATTTATGCCTGTGAAAATGGCTGCCGGCGGTCCGATAATCTCTATTGCCGCTTATATTATGCTCATTTTATCGAAGATCAGGCTTATCCCTGATATCTTCAATTTCTTTCTGCTTGCGAATATGTTTACAGTTCCGTTCGTTGACAGCTTTACCGACCAAAGGACTATTGATGTACTTTCCGTTTGGGGTCTGCTCGGCCTAGGCTTGCTCGTTTTAAGTCAGTGTGCAGTAATTATCATTACATATTATATAGCATATAAGGATATAGATATTCTGAAATATATGTACAAAAAGTGAAACAATACAATAATTATTGTAGAGAATAGCAAGTTTTATATATAATTTTTGTAATAATCGCCGATAAATGCTAAAAATTATTTACTAAATAATTAATGTGTGTTATAATAAAAACAATATCATGAGCAATTATGTTTAAAGGGGCTAATATAATGTCAGAACCGAAAAAAGGACATTTGAGATCCGTTTATAAAAAATCAATTAATTCAATAGTGGCAATAATTGCACTGCTTTTTGTCGCTTTTGTCATTATCGGCTTTGGGGTTGCGAAGGTTCGCACCGAAAGCAGCAGTATGCTTACTATGAATAATTCTTCCGCCGTTATGTCGGAAATAGTGTATAATTATATGCAGCCGAAAATGGACGCTGTAAAATTCACCTCGAAAAGCGACGCTGTTTCCAACTATCTTAATTCGGCAGCTTCTGTCGATGATGTAAGGACGGAGCTTTATAATCTCTGCACTTCAAATTCCGACACAGTTTCCGCATGGCTTATATTTGCTGATAACGGCTATATTTTATCAGACCGGGATATTGAACAGGATAATGTTGTATTGAGCGAATTGTACTGGTATAATGATATCTCGCTGAGAGGTATGAATGAGCTGACTTATTGCACCTCGTTTGAAAAATCGATTATTTATCCTGAAAAATCCGTTGTTTCGATAATTTCACCTGTATATGCTTCCGAAAACATAGCGGCTTTTGTCGGACTTGAAATCGAAAAGAACGGAATTGAAAATCTCCTTGAAAAATATTCGTTGAACAGCAGCAGCTATCCGATCATTACCTGCAATTATGGCAGCATTGTCTATTCTCCCGAAAATGAAGGCTTTGCAAGCAGATATGATATCAGTACAGCTCCTTTGCTTAATATCCTTGTTCAGTCCTCCTCTCTCAATAACGGGATCGACAGCTATTCCAATGGTGAAAACGGTAAGACTTTTTATAACATTGAGAAATCCATTGTTCCGAATTGGAATATGGTGGTGGTTTTCGATAAGGCGGCTCTTGACGGCGGCATCTATCCTATATTTTTCAGCTTGGTCATTGTGCTTGCCTGTCTGCTTGCACTGGGCATTATTTTCATCAGAAGTAAGCTCAGACAGGAATATGCTCTCCTTGGCAGAATAACAAAATCGGTCGATAATATTGCTTCGGAAAATTTCAAATACGTCATTGATACCGCTGATTCCAAGGATAATAGTCTGCTCAAAACCGCTGAGCAGCTCAATAGGCTTTCGGAGACGCTTCAGGCAAAAAATGAGATCATTCTTCAGTACAGCGTCAACGATACTCTTACAGGTATCCCGAACAGAAATACGCTTTATTATCATATCGAATCCATTATCAGCCGCAATAAATCAAGTAATACCATTTCAGACGGAAGATTTGCGGTTATGTTCGTTGATCTCGATAATTTCAAGTGGCTCAATGAAAATCTCGGTCATAATTTCGGTGACGCTGTTTTGTGTACATTTGCGTCAATGCTCTCCGCTTCACTAAGTAAGGTCGGCAGAGTGTTCCGTTTCAGCGGCGATGAGTTTATCGTTATAGTTGAATTCGGTGATAATTACGATAAGATATATAAGGCTATCGACATAATGCAGTCTGTTTTCTCAAAGCAGATCAAGGTTATTTCCGATAGTATCTATATTAAATTCTCGGTCGGTGTTTCAATTTATCCCGATGACGATGATACTGCTGATATGCTCCTGCGTGACGCAGATTTTGCACTCCATAAAGCAAAGGACAGCGGCAAGGACAGAGTTTCTTTCTATACTAATGCCGCAAACCGCAAGAATTACAGCAAGGCGGCTATAGCTCAGCAGATTTCCGAAGCTATCAGAAACGGCGAGCTATACCTTAATTATCAGCCTATCATTTCAAGCGATACCTGTGATATCCATGGCTTTGAGGTGCTTGTACGCTGGGATAGTCCGATCTTCGGGCATATTCCTCCGCAGGAGTTCATCAATGTTGCCGAGGAAACAGGCGACATTGTTCAGATAGGTATGTGGATATTTGAAAATTCCTGTCGTTTCCTTAAGAGATTATGCGAGAATTATCGCGACGATATCATAATGTCAATAAATGTTTCGCCTGTTCAGCTCCGAAGAACGGATTTCCTTGATTCTATCAAGCACGTCATTGAGATAACTCAGCTTGATACAAAGAATATTCAGGTCGAAATTACAGAGTCAACTCTCATAGATTTCACCGATAATGACAGCAGCATCATTGAAGAAATGAACAAAATGGGAATTTCTCTTGCACTCGACGATTTCGGTACAGGCTATTCATCACTTAATTACCTCAAGAATTTCCCGATAAAGTGCCTTAAAATCGATAAATCATTTGTCGATGAGATCAATAATAATAAGCGCGACCAGGCGATAACCGACTCGATAATCGACCTCGTTCATAGCCTGGGCATCAAAACCGTTGCCGAGGGAATTGAGACTGTCGGACAGTATAACTTCCTTAAAGGAATGAAGTGCGATTATATTCAGGGCTTCCTTATGAGTAAGCCGCTCAATGAGGAGGACGCACTGGAGTTCGTTGAGCGTTACGACGATCTGCATAAGCCCGATGAAAACATTATGTTTGAGCATGAAAAACAGCTTGCAGTCGAACGTGATAACAGGCTAAAAAAGGAACAGGATGAGCATAAAAACGAAAAATCAACAAACGTTCTTGTTGATGGGGTTATATCGAAGTAGTTTATTTTTCAGCCTTTGAGCATTGCTTAAAGGCTGTTTTTTATCCCTCCGAAAAGCTCCTTTATCCCAACTATAACAATAAACGCTCCGAAAAGCTTACGCAGATGCTCCGAACCGATATATTCCGCAGAATATGCTCCTATTACGGAGAATAGTATGCCGAGAATAAGCGATGGTACAATCTTTTTCCATTCAATGAGCTTGTTTTTGGTGTGAAGAATAACCGAAAATAACGCAATAGGAATAAAATACAGCAGATTTGCTCCCTGTGAGGAAAGCTGCGGCATATTTGCAAAAATTGTAAGATAAATTATAAGTATCATTCCTCCGCCTATGCCCATAGCGGCGAAAATTCCTGTCAGAAATGCGGCTAAATAGTTCATTTTAAAAGCATTCGACCTCCTGCGAGGATAAGAAACATCCCAAAGATGATTTTTAGCGGCCTAGCTTTGATTTTTTTCAGAAATAAACAGCCAAGTGCCGCTCCTGCAAGTCCAAACGGTATCAACGGCAAAGCTGTTTTCAGCGTTTCTTCATTTGTGTAAAAAAATGCTGAAATAACCGATAATGGGAGAGTTAGCGCAAGCGAGGTAGCGTGTGACTTTTTTTGTTCAATATCTGCCTTTTCAAGCATCGGAACTGCGATTATCCCACCGCCCGAACCAAATAAGCCGTTAACAAACCCTGTCAATGCCCCGAGAAAAGAAAAATAAAGCTTGATTTTTTTCTTCATAATGATCACTCCCATAGAAATTATTTGTAAAAGTCTTAAATTTATCAGTGGAAAATATTACTAAAAAATCTGCTATTGATTGAATTGACTTTTTTCCGTCAATGATATATAATATTTGTATAGTTTTTCATTGACGATGAAAGGATCTCAAATGTTTTCTGCAAAGCTTTATTATCTGCCGCTTGCCGCCGTGATGGCATTGTCATTTTCTTCCTGTAAAAAAATAGAGGAAAAGCCAGTGGAATATCAGACTGCAAATACGGTTATACTCACCGAGGAAATAACTTCTACATCTGAGGCTATAGTAACCACAACCGCTCTGACGGCTTTAACCGAAGAGAAAACTATCGTTTCGGCCGAATTAACAACGCAAACAGAAACTGAAGCAGAAACGGAGGTCGCTGTCGCTGTTAGCACTGAAATTACAACAGAAAAGAAAAAGAAAAAAACTACTGCTGTTACGACCTCTGAAAAATCTGAAACAACACCGACAACAACGGAAACAACAACCATGATCCCCGAAACGATTGGCTCATCAGAGCTGAAAACCGAGCTAACTATACAGTCGGAAAGTCCTGCGGTTGTCAAAGCTTCATATAATGCGCTCAATTACAGCGTTCAAAGGGGAATATGGATATCCTATCTCGAATATTCATCGGCAATGACAAATAAATCTGCGTCAGAATTTCGCAAAACGATCGGCGGCTATTTTGATAATGTAACCAATATAGGTCTTAATACGGTTTATGTTCAGGCAAGAGCCTTCGGTGACGCTTATTATAAATCGGAGTTTTTCCCGACAGGCGACCGTTATAACGGTACTATTGGAGCAAAGCTTGAATATGATCCGCTTGAAATAATGGTCGAGGAGGCTCATAGCAGAGGTATTTCCATACACGCATGGATAAATCCTATGCGTCTTATGACTGACAGCCAGATAAAGAGCTTGTCCGATGATTTTGTTGTAAAAAAATGGTATAACGAGAGCAGAGGTACTTATATTGTTAGATCGGGCGACAGATGGTATCTTAATCCTGCTTATCCCGAGGTCGAAAAGCTGATAACGGACGGCATAACGGAAATCGTTTCGGGTTATGACGTTGACGGCGTACAGATCGACGATTATTTTTACCCTACTACCGATAAAAGCTTTGACAGTATAGCATATGCCGAATCGGGAACATCAAAAAGTCTTTCCGAATGGCGGAAGGATAATATAAACAGTATGGTGAAAAAGATGAACAGAGCCGTCCATAAGGCTAACCCGACTGCATTGTTCGGAATTTCACCGCAGGGAAGTATTGATAATAATTATGATGAGCTTTATGCAGATGTAAAAGCCTGGTGCAGTTCGGCGGAGTATTGCGATTATATTCTGCCGCAGGTCTATTTCGGCTTTGAAAATGCGTCATTGCCGTATGATGATACTATTGCAGAATGGAGCAGTATGACTTCATCGGGAAATGTGCGGCTTGTTATAGGTCTTGCGGGGTATAAAATAGGGCAGTCGGATAATTATGCAGGAAAAAGCGGAAAAAATGAATGGATAAATAATTCCGATATGCTTGCAAGACAGATCTCTTCCGCTGAAAAGCTTGAGAATTACGGGGGAACGGCTGTTTTTCGATATGGTTCAGTTTTTGAGCCGGATCCATCTGTCGCAAAGCAGGTGAATTCGGAAATATCTAATTTGAAGAAATAGTTTTTTGCCGTGCAGATAACTTAGGCAAGATGTCCCCTGTCTCTGAGGCGGCGGATACCATTTACTGTTCAGTGGGAGTTCAATCTCCCACTGAG
>CAZUDC010000073.1:0-6155 GCA_964619105.1 uncultured Ruminococcus sp. | reverse complement strand
CTTCATACAGTATTAGGTCTTTTCCCTTACTTGGGAAAGGACCTTTTATGTTACAGGAAAAGTGGCTCTGCTACATAGCTAAATACCCGTAATCTCCGGATTTTTGATTTCAACCAAATTTCAAAAATTCAAAGGAGATTACGGAAATGACAAATACATTTGAAAACAGAAAAGAAGAATTTGCAGCTGAGTGCAAGGTTATAAATCTCAGATATGAGTATGAAGGATATACCGGAAGTGAAAAATGGGCAATTATATCAGAACTTACTGAAATGGAGTTATTAGAAAAATATCCGAATGAGGTGAAAAAATATTTGCCTTTTGTACTTTTGTCGTTAGAGCAAGGAAAGGTCATTAGAGAATTTAATCAAAACGAAGATAAGTTTAGAAAAAGACAGAACAACAATGAGGATGCATTTGGTTACAATGATGATGTAACTGAACGCTTTCATTCTGAGGTTGTAGTGCCTGATTTTGTGGAACAACAGGAAATAGACGAATATTATCAGGTGCGAGAAGAACAGAAGATGCAGCTTTTAATGCAGGCTATATCAACATTAACAGAAAAGCAATACAAGTATCTTGTAATGAGGTACATCGCTGGAAAAAGTGCAAAAGAGATTGCTGCTGAGGAAGGAGTCACTCATCAGGCAATAGAGAAGCATATCAATAGTGCTAAAAAGAAATTTGAAAAAGTTTTTGAAGAATTTTTTTCAAAATAGGTTGTCATTTTGCGTTTCAATTCCAAATAAGTGAAGGGGTTAATACAAAGTCCGGACAAACTTCCCCTTTAGATTTGGAAAGTGAGGTTTAATATATGCAACCTAAAGATATGAAAACGATTAAGCGTGGAGAAATTTACTATTTTGATTTTGGAGAAGCAAAAGGTTCTATACAGAGTGGTCGCAGACCTGTGTTAGTTCTTCAGGCAGATAATTTTAATGCGAAAGCACCGACTGTTATTGTAGCGTCTATTACAACGGCTATAAAAAAGAGTTATCTGCCTTCTCACATTGTGTTGGGAGAACAGTTTGGATTAACAAAGCCTTCAATGGTTCTTTTAGAGCAGATACAGACGGTAAATAAAGCAGCCTTAACAGATTACATTGGTTTTGTTGATGATGAACGGATTTGGAAGAATATCAATATTGCACTCAAGAAAACTTTTGGATTGTGGCTTTATAATAAGGAGCGTACAGGAGATATTCGCTGTTTGTGTCCAAAATGTCTAAACGATTATATGTCTAATTCAAATTTTGTTGTACGCAGGCTTGACCCATTGGTATCGGTTAAGGAAAAATGTGATAAATGCAATGGAATGGGATATGACTATGTGGTTTACGATAAGAGAACAGCACTCGGAAAGAAGGTGCTGTAATGGATAATAATGAAAATACTCAGGATAAATATTATGTTCCAATATGGCATAAAGCCAATTTGACGGTTGAGGAAGCAGAAGCATATTCCGGTGTCGGTAAGACAAAACTCCGTCAAATATCAAACTCAGATGATTGTCCATTTGTTTTGTGGAATGGGACAAAAAGACTTATTAAACGAAAACAACTGGATAAATATCTTGAAAATATGTTTTCAATTTAGTTTTTTTGTCAAGGCTGCGATGAGCTGATTCGCATCATTGGCTTATCGCAGTCTTTTTATTATGATGTGGATACAACAAACGAAATGGAGGAAATACAGATGAATAAGAATAAAGGATATGAAGTTCCAATATGGCAAAAAACGAATCTAACTATTGATGAAGTTGCTGAATATACGGGAATTGGCAGAGATAAACTCCGAGCAATGACAAGCAGAGAAGATTGCCCGTATGTTTTGTGGATTGGAAATCGCAGATTGATTAAAAGACGACTTTTCGATGAGTATATCGAAAAAACATATTCAATTTAGATGGAGGTAAAACAATGGATAATGAAGTGCTTGCTTATAAGAAAATGATATTAAGCAGAACAGGAGAAATACCTATATGGGAAAGAAAATGGCTGACTGTTGAGGAAGCGGCAGCTTATTCAGGAATAGGACGTACAAAATTGAGAGAGTTGGCTAATCAAAAAGGTTGTCCCTTTGTAATATGGATGAATAATAAAATCCATATCATCAGGGATAAGTTTGACAAATATATTGAAGCACAATATCGAATTTAGGAGGGGTGAGCAATGGCAAGAACAAAGAGGACAGACAAATCAAGAGTGGTTCTTCGTAAGGGTGAAATGCAAAGAAAAAACGGAACATATCATTACAGTTGGATTGATGGTAATATGAAAAGGCATTATGTGTATGCGAAAACACTGGATGAACTTCGTGAAAAAGAAGAACAGATTGCTCAGGATAAGCGTGATGGGATTAAGGCAGAAGCAAGATATACTACCTTGAATGAGTTGTTTGACCTTTGGGCGAAATTAAAAAGAGGTCTGAAAAATAATACCTTTGAAAATTATAAGTATATGTACAATACGTTTGTGCGACCGAATTTGGGAGATAAGAGAGTTTCGTCATTAAAGAAGTCGGATATTAAGAAATATTACAATTACCTTGCTGATGAAAGATGTTTGAAGGCATCTACTATTGACAATATCCATACGGTGTTGCATCAGATTTTGGATATGGCTGTAGATGATGATTTTATCAGAAAGAATCCATCGGATAATGTGTTGAAAGAACTAAAGCAATCTCACTGTTTTCAGACGGAAAAACGAAGGGCGTTGACCCGACCTGAACAAGATTTGTTTTTGGAGTTTCTGAAAAATCATCCGGTGTACGAACATTGGTATCCGGTATTTGCAGTAATGATTGGCAGTGGCTTGCGTGTTGGGGAAGTAACCGGTCTTAGGTGGTGTGATATTGATTTAGAAGAAGGGATTATTGATGTTAATCATACTCTTGTATATTATGACCATAGAGAAGAAGGAAGTAAGAGAGGGTGTTACTTCAATATAAATACAACTAAAACCCCAGCAAGTAACAGACAGGTGCCAATGCTTGATTTTGTAAAAGAAGCATTTGTTTTGGAAAAAGAAAAGCAGGAACAGTTAGATATTCATTGTGAAATGACTGTTGACGGGTATGGCGATTTTATATTTATTAACCGCTTTGGACAAGTCCAGCATCAGGCTACATTAAACAAAGCAATCAAGCGTATTATTCGTGATTGTAACGATGAACAGCTTCTAAAAGATGAAGAGGCGAAGATTCTGCTTCCACATTTCAGCTGTCATTCACTTCGTCATACATTTACAACAAGGATGTGTGAAGCCGGAGTAAATGTAAAGGTTATTCAGGATGCTCTTGGGCATACAGATATTTCGACTACCCTTAACATTTATACAGATGTAACCAAAGAACTGAAGAAAGCTGAATTTGAGGGGCTTGATTTTTATTTCAAAAAAGAGTATGATAGTGCAAGTCAAAAATAGCTTGATATGTTTCTCGTAACGGAAACAATAAAACATCTCGATTGCGAGAATCGGCGGTTGAGAGAAAGTTACATCACTTACATCAAATCTTACAGCAAACGCTGTATATCTTGGTTACAAGTTGTTGTAAGATGTAAATTTAAGAAGATGTAAAATAGGCTTATCAGGAAAGAAATTGGGACTTGCAGTAAAATATGAGAATTTTACCGGCAGGGTCCCGACGATGAAGACTTTGGATTGATATTTTTTGATCGCCTAAGGTATCGGTTGATATCTTGGGCGATTGTTTAACCGACGTTTCCTTATACTAAACACCCTTTAAAATTTGGAAAAAATCAAGCTGGCAAGCTTGAATAAATGTATTTCGGCACAGATTTTTTCCTGTATTTTATTGGTGCTAAGTATTAGTATGAAATAAAAAATTTTGCCGCAGTATACGACATTGATTACACGATCTTTGTCATATACTGCGGCGTTTTTTTTATCAGATGTTGCTGTTTACTGTACTGTCTTCTCTGAAAAGGAGAGATATACACCATACTCCTGCGAGTGCAACAAGAATATAGAGTACTCGGCTTATTACTGCCGCTGTTCCTCCGAAAAGCCATGCGATAATATCAAACTGGAATATACCGACAAGTCCCCAGTTAAGTCCGCCGATTATAAGCAGTCCCAAAGCGATCTTATCCCACATAATGCGTATCCTTTCAAAGCTTTTGTCAAACCCCGTTGTTAGGATATGCAGAAATATATGAATTATTCATCCTGATTTGTCATAAGCTGTTCAGGGAGCGCTGCTAAGAATTTTTCGTCAATGATATACTGTCCGTCCTCGTTGGTTGTTCCGCTTGAAAGGATAAAAGAGGATATTGCTGTTGAATTTCTGATAACATATTTCATTGCGTTGTCTATATCGTCATAATCATAGGCGGTTATGTCGGTATCTATATCGGAATTAATGATTGTGACGAAATAATCATCGAGGTTATCGGCGAAGCTTGCAGCGTTTGTCGTGCCTCTTGTGATAAGCTCATTTGCGATAATTCCCAGACATTGGGTGCGATATTCTTCACCCTGGGTATAATTCGGGTAGGTTAATACCTTGCGTATATCTGTTGAATCAAGCATACGGCTTCCAGATTTGATGACGGTGGTTTCGTCCGTATCGGGATTATCATAGACGAGATCATAGGGTATAATATAATCGATACTGCCAAAAATATCAGCGATGACAGAGAAGCTTGAACGGTTGAATTTAATATATTTATCCACGCTTATATTAAGGCAGGATTCAACTGCTGAAACGGTTTTTTTTGTGCCGTTGTTTCTGTAAACGTTATAAAGGGTAGAGTTTTCCTCGCCGTCCGCAATGAGGGTATTGCTCGGGAGGGGTAAAAGCACGACTTTTTTTTCTGTAGGGAGAAACCTTGCGACAAGAAAACAGCTTCCGCTTTCTCTTTTTTCTGCGTCAAGAATAAGAAGCAGGGTTTTTGAATCCTTAACGGTTGGCTCATAGCTTCCAAGCACAGTCATAGGTTCAAGCTGAACCATATCTTCATCGGAGGAGGCTTCGTCGTTGCTGCTGCTTGACAAAAGGCTTGAAAAGGCATAGCCGCACACAAGCGCTGCAGCAACAAGTGTAAAAATAATAGTTAAAATATAGGTCAGAGCGACCTTTGAGGTTCTTTTTGACATAAAAAACTCCTTGATCGTATTGCCAAAATGATTTGGCGGTGGTATAATAGTTTTTGAGTGTAGATAGCTTTCAGATAATGATCAGCTCAATTGGGTTTGCCTTTGCGTCCTCTGCAAGCTCTCTGATTTCTTTTACATTTATGATTGAAACGTCAATCCCTTTTTTTCTCGCAAGTTGGATAGTCTGACCTGTGCCGCTGTTGTAATCATCAACTGCGGCTATGAGCTTTGAAGAATTATCTACCATAAATTGGTTACGCTTTTTCAGGCATCCTTTATAGTATTTGTCGCTCAATCGGATAACTGCGTCCGCTTCTTCGAGGATACAGCCATAGACAAATTTATCATAGCCGTGAACAGTATCCTGCTGTGCAAGGTAGGGAATAACGGCGACAAGCGAGATAGACGGATCTGTACGCTTTATATTAAGAGCCAGTTCCCCTGCGATGAGATCGATACCTCTTGCAAGACCTGTCATAAAGCAGGTATATCCTTCGTTTATGCTGTTATTTATTTCCTGATAGATAAGTGACCGGATAACGCCTATAGAAACAGAGTCACGAGAACCATTATCAGGGAGCTTTTCCGGACGGTGACCTGAAAAGCAAACGGTTTTTTCTTTTGGAATAACGAACATTACAGTTCCCTCCGTATTCAATAATAGGGAAATATCTCTAATAGAATTTTAACACAAACTTAGAAAAATTGCAACTGATTTATAAAAAGGAAAAGTACTGGCTTGACTGAAAAGCTCAAAAAGAGGGGACTTTGTTAGGTCTTTTTATATTGAATGTGGAAAAATGGTGAAATTCAATAAGGGGCAAGCCCCTTATTGAATGCAATGCTCGAAAAGCTTGCACCTTCCTGCATAATATGCTTTGGCAAGCCTTTTGATGATATGGACGGTAACATCGTTGCCGTAGACTATCTTTCTTCAAGAAGGGTTGTGCGCTGATATGGGCGGAAGAGGAACCTTTGCAAGCGGAAATCCAGTTCCGTATTCCTACGAAACTATAGGGAAAATTGAAG
>CAZUDC010000072.1:0-6203 GCA_964619105.1 uncultured Ruminococcus sp. | reverse complement strand
ACTCATGAAGTATTACTGCAAGTGACAGGAGATCCTTGTGTTTCGGTACCGGAAATTCAGCCGGATGCGGCCTGAGCGGAGCAAAGGCGGATATTGCCGGGAAGGGAGCTTCGGCATAGAAGCCGTAGAAGAAGGCGTTTATCCCTTTGAAGAACTGTTCCCGAGAAATCTGCAAGACCTCTCCTCTTAAGTAGAGCTCCAGAAGGAATGCCGAAACATGAGGCAGGTTTTCTATCTGAAGAAATCGGCTGATACAGGCGTTCCTTAACGCAACCATTCTTCTTCTGGTCGACATCGAAACATTGCATTCCATCGTCCTGCAACTTTTCGCATAACAGTAAAAGAGCCGTTCAAACAGTGCTTTTTCGGTTCGTATTTGTTCATAGTGCTTTCTTGCGAGCCTTGCGGCATAGCTCACGTTGCCCTGCCGGTAACAGAGTCTTGCGTAGGCGGGAAGCGCAACCGGAGAATTCCGCAACAGGAAAGATGCCCGGTAAGAGGGTTCGATCCCTTCCTCACATCGGTGGAGTATTTCTATAAGCCGGACGGCTTCATCAAGTGAATTAAATTCAGACATAAACGAAAGGAAGTTCCGGCGAACCATCAACGAACAGAGGCGCAGTTATTAAATTCGTTTCTGAACATTCGCCAACATAATATTGATAAACACGGAGCTGATCAGCACGCAGAGCGGAAACAGCAGGGGCGAGAGAGCAAGCGGAAGCAGGTAAATAAAGAGAAGCGCCGAACAGACTGTTTTAGAGGCACGGATGCTGTACTTTTGCAGTACGGGCGATGCGTATCCGGCATTACGTTTTTTGATTTCTCTCATCTGCAATCCGTCATTGATTGCAGGAATCAGGGCGAGAGGAATCATCGGCAGCCACACTGCCGCCCCGATCAGCCGGGAAATAAAGAGGTAGATCGAGCGCATCATTCCGTCAAGGCAGCTCTCTGCATAATTAAAGAGCCAGTTGCCCATCTCTTCGATGCCGCGCGAAGCATCCTGCTCCCGCTCGGTCGGAATCAGAAAGCGGTGCAGGGTGTAGTAGATGCCGGATCGCGCAAACCACTTCGGTTCGATCATGAGGTATCGGTAGGTATCGCGGCTGACGCTGTAAATCCAGTCGGCGCTTTCGATGCCGAGGTGGGAAGCGGCAATCTGCTGTTCTCTTTCAATAATGCTGTCGATGTAGCGGTTCGGGATACAAAGCGAAAGGAACAGAATTTCTGCGGCTACCGCCCAACCGATCAGCTGAAGGCGGTTCTTCTGATATTTTTCGGGCATGATTTATTTTCCTGTACCGAAGTATTCCTCAGGATGCGTCTCAAAACGTCGCACCTCGTCAAGACGCTCGGGTTCGAGGTGAACTACGGGCTCAGGTTTTTCCTCTTCTCTGACGACAATCGGGATCAATCCTTTGACGAGGACTCCGCCCGAGATAAAGGCGATGTATTCGAGGTTGGGCATTTTGGAGAGGAGCTGAGGTGTAAAGAGCGGCACTTCTTCCGCAGCGAGCCTTTCATCGGTTCTTGCGGTGTGCACCAGAGGCGAATCGCTGCTTCCGCTTTCTCCCTGACCGATGTCGATTCTCCGAACCACTGTGCTCGGCATGTGTTCGGCAAGGTACTTCTGAGTCTTTTCGTCGTTGGTTCTGAGCGCAAACTTATTGTTGATATTGCCGAGAATCTGATTGGCTTTGGCTTCCGAGCCCATATTGGCCGCAAAGTCGGAAATGGACTGAGTAGCCACAAACATGCGCATAAAGGCACCTCGGCCTTTATTCAAAAGCTGAATGAACGGTTCGTTCAGAACTTCACAGGCTTCGTCGACAAAGATATTGATGGGGCGCATGTCTTTCGGGTCGATGAAGTTGAATCGGGCGCCCGCTACAGAAGCTAAATCGGCAAGAAGAATGGAGCCGAGCATATGACCGACCTGGGCGTCGCTTAAGGAATCCAAGCCGATACAAACAACTTTCTGCTCTTCAAGCAGACTGTGGTTGTCGAAGATATGGCGTTTCTCAGACGCTTCTTCGGGTGAGAGCAGTTCGCCCAGGGCGTCGGAAGTGAGCATCTGCAGAACCGGCTGAAGCGAAGCGATCATCTTTGCAAAGTGAGCGTGGTCATGCTCGAACATCGAAATCAGCGAGTCGATTTCAAGCGAAGGATATTTATTGCTTACTTCTGTATGGAAGAAACCTTTGACAGCAGATGCGGCAAATTGGCGCTGGGTACCTTTCGGAGTTTTAAGCCGGGTAAACGCAGCTTCGGCGTCGCTCACCGTCACGGCAAATTCGGAAATAAACCGGTTTCGGTCGTCCGCGTCGGTAATACGTTCCGAGCTGATATAGGCTTCGACGGTTTGGATGAGCAGTTCTTCCACGCCCGATTCGATGTAGTGACGGATGCGCTTTAACGTCGGTTTTTCCGAGCAGATAAGCATTGCCTGACAGATGCCGTCGACGGCTTTCCAGGAGAAGGCTTTGAAGGATTCGCTTGAGCCGCCTGCGGGCATCAAGGCAGCAATGCGGGAAGCGAGCTCGGTCGGGCGGTTGAAGTTTTTTAAGGGGTCGATTGCAACACTTTCATTCGGGAATGCCGGATGGAAGTACACGAACTTCTCGGGGTGGCCGATCTCTTTGCAGGCTTTGCGGGCGTTTTCTCTTAAGTCTTTATCGCTTTTCGGATCGATGATGATGACGGATTCGCCTCTCATGATGCATTGACTCACCAAGAGGTCGAAGAGACGGGTTTTGCCGGTGCCCGGCAGACCCACGATCAGCGTGTGTCCTTCAATGTGTTTCAGCGGTTGATATTGATCGGAATCACCCATGCCGACACCGTGAATGATTCCGGTCCCCTGTTTGTCGTCTTCTCTCGGGTCGTTGAGAGACTTGATGAAATCGGTCTGAAGCAGCTGATAGATGTACTGCGCCTGTTTCTGCTCCCAGATAAAACCGCGTCCGATCCATTGTTCATCCGGGTGCGACAGTACTTTCTTTTTAAGTTTTTTCGCCGTAATAAAGGTAAGCGGCGTGAGATAGAGAAAATGAATCTTTCTCCATTGCAGGAAAGCGCCGATGCCGCGCCACGAACCTATGGCGAGGCACATCGCTCCCGTCCAGTAAAAAGGCTCGTGCGGCAGGTTGGAAAAATACATAAACGGCGGGCAGAGTGCGGCGGATACCCACCAAAGTGCAGCGCTTCGCATTTCGAAGTTTTCTCTCCAGGGCATATCCCAGGAGAAGGTGTCGGTTTTGAATCCCATCGGGAATCCTTAAATCAGATAGATCCGCGAGCTTGAGACTTTGAGCGGCGGATAGCGGTTGTTCATGGCGGAGGTACAGATCATCTGACGCACCGCGATATGGTCGGTATCGTTGGTTTCGCAGAGTTCGAGCAGGTGTTCCGAGGTAATCCAGACTTTGCCCTGTTCGCGAAAGATCCTTACTTCGCCGCTCTCATATTTGCCTTCCATTTCTTCGACTAAGGCATCGACGAATTCTTCGGGACTCATGGCACCCAAACCGTCGCCGAAACTTCTCGCTTCGCCGGCGTGTGCAATGTCTTCGGCAATGCGCTCGCTTACCGTCTGTTCTTCGTCGAGAGTGTCGGGCTCGGAAATCTCTTCTTCGGCTTCCTGCTCGGCCTTTACTTTCTTCGGCTTCGCTGAGAACGGCATCAGGGCGTCGGCATCGGAAACCGTCCAAGGGGTGTCGTCCTCTTCGTCTTCTTCGCTCTCAGAGTCGGAATTTTCTCTTTCGTAATCATCTTCAGTTTCTTCGGTCAACCCCATGACAGAGGCTTCCGCGGCAGCCATCTGTTCGTCTTCATCGAGAGCCTTCCTGTCGGATTCAGGTTCGGTGCCGGAGGTGTCTGTAGAGAGGTCGGCGGGTTCTTCAACCGATATAAACGATTCGGTGCGGTTGACGATGCTGTATCTGCTTCCGGTGAAAACGGCGTAGGCCGAGACGGGTTCTGGCGACAGGTTGTTATCCCGGAAAAGCAGTGCGGATCCCTTGCTGTTTAAGCAGAGCGCTTCGAAGGGCTCGATATCGTCCTCGCTGTCGCAAAGCGGATTGAAGCGTCCGATTTTCCAGAGGAGGCGCCTCTTTTCGGCTCCGGCTTCTGCGGGCGCAGCTTCGAGCATGCCTGCTTCGTTCAAGCAGTCGATGAGTGCGGTGAGTTCGCCTGCGAGCTCGTCTTCGCTCATGTTTTCAAATCTTCGGCCCGGCGTGAAATTGCGACTGCTGATGTTTTCAAGCTCATAGATTTTGCGGATTTCTTTGAGCTGTCGGTATGCAATAAAGAGTTTTCTGTCGGGGGTAAGAAGGAGCGCAGAGTTCGGCGTATTGATCGTCCATCCGCGGACCGACAGGCCGTGCAGGAAGACGATTTCGGCGTCTCCTGCTTTGTCCGTATGCTTTTGCGCAATCACAAGCAGCCTTCTGACAGAGGCAAAGAAGTTTCGGATTTCCCGGTCTTCGCTGCAGGCAAGAGAACGGTCGAACTGACCGCGCCTGCGGTCTTCGGCAACGCTTTCTCCGTCGGCTTTCGTAATGATTTCGGGGAGCCTGGTGGTGCACTCATCGGTTTTACCCCGAAAGAAAAAGCTCAGTTCTTTGGCGATACGTTCTCCGAGCCACTGAATCGTCGTCTCTCCGAGCAGGTAATGGAAGAGGTCGGTGAGTGCTTCTTCGTGGTGCTTTCCTTCGCCGATCCAGGTAACCCGGTAGCGACGGCTTTTGTTTTTAACGAGGAATTCATCGAGCCTTTCGCTGTACGGCTGAAAGAGCCGGTTGCTGTCGGCATCTTTAATACGGACGTCGCAGAGTACTTTGGCGGCATCGTGGCAGAGGCAGCCTAAGCCCACGCCGACCGGCCAGCGAGACGCAGCGAGCCTGTCTCCGTTGAATTCATGTGCGGGAAAAATAACGTTGCGGGCGTTTTGCGATGCGATGTATGCCGCATCGAGCGAATGCTCGATAAGTCCGCCGACTCCGCAGTGATGAAATGCTCCGGAGGCAGGAATGAGATGGACGCAACGGATAAGTCTCTGAATCACCGGCAACAGGTGGCGTCCGGCATCGGCGGGCGAGAGTCCGCTTGCGTCATAGAGACGTCGGATCCGTTTGTGTTCGTACGCCATGATCGCATCGACGCTCACCGCAGGGAAACCCGCGGCAAACGGATCGCTTTCCTGAAAGTGCCGTATGGTGAGAAAACTCTTTTCCAATGACACCATGGTTTCTTCGGTGTCGTAGTTGAAGGTAAAACTCTGCGGATCGGTACCGTATTTTTCGATGAGCTTTTTCTCATCGCTTTTTTCTTTCAGGCGTTCAAGAAGTGTAAGGACGTACTCCGTAACGATAGGAAGACTCATCGCGCAGCTTCCTTACTCATCTTTTGTTCCGTTGTTAGATGCATCCGAATAAATGTTGGATGCGGCGCCTTCAGCCCGGACGGCTTTCCGACCGAGTGTTTTGCAGGTTTCGGGAGCGTGCGGGCGTCGGCAGGCGGCTCTGAGCTGATCGGTATCAACCGATTTCTTTTGATTGAGGGTATGCGCAAATTCGGCGGAGCGAAGCGCGGCGCCCCCTAAGCTCACGGCTTCGTAAGCGGCGGATGCATCTCTTACATAAACATCGGCCGCAATGACGGCCGAAGGAGTGACGGTGATTTCAGGGAGCGGCCTGTCGGTACTGCATGCGCCGAGCAACAGGCAGATGAGGGCGGCCGGTATCGGATATTTAGGCATCTTTGTCTCGAAAGTAAAGTTTGCTCCGAGGGTACGGGATGCCGAAAGCCGCAGAGGCGTGCACGGGAGCGCTTCCGGCGCGTTAAAAGGCCGGGTCTGCCCGATTTCCCCGTTTTCTGTTTTTAAAGGTGTTTGCCTTAAAGCGCATCCTGCAGTCTCTTAAGTCTTTCAAGCTTGATGCCGATGTCTTCAAGAATGCGGGTCTGTTCGCGAAGCAGGGTGAGCCTCGCTTCCACGGTGTTGTTGATGAAGTCTTTGACCTGCGGCTTGGTGTCGTTAAAGAGCGATTTCCGATAACTGATGCCGTCCTGATTGAGTTTCAGATAGGCGCTGGTTTTAAGCAGAGTCTCTTTGTTTTTTCGGCGTGTATAGGAGAGCAGTGCCCAGGGGGCGGAAATTCCTTTCTGACCGCAGCGGATCCGAAGGTAGTAGGGAATGGAAC
>CAZUDC010000071.1:3645-6274 GCA_964619105.1 uncultured Ruminococcus sp. | reverse complement strand
GGTCATAGATGTAGTCCTCTTCGCTGGCATAAATTTCCAGGGAAGACAGGCGATAATTGGGCTTGTTCTTCACCTTCAGCAGGTAAATTACCGGCTCTTTTTCACCGTTCTGGACGATGATACGGATAAGGCGCTGGGTGGTATCAGAGATAGTAAAGGCGGTTGTGGCGGTGCCGGAGGTGACACGCTGGTTGTTAATGTAAATGTTGTCATCCGTAGCAGTGCCGTTCACCAGGACAGATGCAGAGTCCATGTCAGGCAGCTCCACCTCATAGACCTGCTTGCCCTCTTCAAAGTTCAGGACGAAGCTGTTGTCCTCGCTGGTGAAGGTGACACCAGTGGGGGCATTGGTCACGCCTACAGCCTCTGCGGCAGAGGGAACCCGGCTGACAGAGGAGACCTCGGTGGACTTTTCATTGGCCGCACCGGCCACCAGGTTGGAGGCGGTGACCACCTTCACATAGTGGAAGGACTTGCCGGACACATCCACAGGATTGCCGTTTCCATCCACGGCCCAGGCCAGGTCAAAGCCGCTGCTGGTGTTCTTATAATCGGCATTGTAGCCATAGGGGTTGCTGGTGCCGTTGACCATAACATCCGCATAGCCGAACCGGGCACCCTTGGAGAAGGAATTGAAGTTATCCGTACCGGCAATGGTACCGTCCACGCAGGGAATCAGCACACCGGTGAGGGTGAAGCTGTCCTTGGTGGGCAGGGCGTTCATGGTGTAGATGTCGGCATCGGGCCATTCAAAGGCACGGCCGTGGGTGGTGGCGGAGGTGTTGCCATAGTTATCGGCCCAGGTGGTGCCGCCGCTTGCCGTCTTGGAATAGGTGACGGCGTAGTTCCACAGGGTGCTGTCCTCGTAGTGCTCAGAGCCTGCCAGAGCATACCAGGTGCTGCCGTCCTCGGAGACCCACACCTGGCCCGGCTCCATGGAGCCCAGACCTGTGCCGGTGGAGACATCCTCAAAGGCATTGCCGTTCACATAGAAGTCCACGCCATAGGGGTGGCTGGGATCGTCGGTCAGTCCCTCCTCGTAGTAGAAGGTGACATAGCCGCCGAAGTTGCCCAGGCTCAGCAGACCATCGGTAAGGGTCTGCTGGGGATTTACGCCGTAGCCGCTGTAACCATTGGTGTACTGGCTGTTCACAGGCAGATAGTCCACCACCTTGTCCGGGTACAGTGCAGAAGTCCGGGCCCGGGAGCCGAAGGTGTAGGTCTTCTCGGTCATTTCGTTGCTGGCCTTGACTACCACGGACTGGCTGGTCTCCGTCAGGGCCAGGGTGTACTGTCCCGCTTCGTCAGGGGTCTGCAGAACATCGCCCACATAGACCTTTGCCCCTTCGGAGACGGTGAAGGTCAACTGCGGCGGCTGAGTGCCCACATCGGTAATCAGGCGATAGCTGGTGCGCTCAGGAGCGAAGGTGGGGTACCAATCGCCATAGGGGGTGGTGGCGGTGAGAATATCACACTCGGCGCTGATGACCCCAATCTGCTCCAGCCACACATAGTAGCTGGTGGGGGTGCTGTCTGCAAAGCCATCCTTCCCGGCTCTGGTGTTGGCGGTATAGGTGAGATCATCCAGAATTTGAATTGTCACCTTCATCACCGGGTTCACATCCTCTTCTCCACGGGCGGGGAAGAAAATGGGCTGGGTTTTCTGACCGTCGGTGCTGGTCTGGCCCAGGTATACCCAGGTTTCCCCGTCATCCAGGCTGTAGCGCAGGTGGCTGAAGGCAGTATTGCCTTTGATGGTCAGGCAGAAAGACTCCAGGGCATTCATGGCGTAAACCCGGTAGTAGCTGCGGCTGGAGCTGACACCCTGGTACTGGGCAAAGCTGCCGTCGGCATTGGCGACATACATCACGCCCTCGGTTCTGCTGTCGTACTGGTCTTTCCAGAGCTCACGGCCCTCCGGGGCAAAAACAATGCCATTGTTGGCGATTAGCTTGTTGGTATCCCGGGGGCGGGTGATTTCGAAGGTATAGACGGTTTTGACGCTCTTATCCTCCTTGGCTGCCAGGGTCACGGTGACGGTGCTGGCTTCCAAGGGCAGATTTTTCAGAGCGGTAGTGGCACCAGAGGAAACGGTAACCTCCTGGGCATCGCCGTTTTCGTCGGTATAGGATGCAGAGGCCACCCACTTTTCCGTATCATAGAGGGTGGAGGCGCTGAAAGTCAGGGTACTTGCGGCGGCGCTGGTCATGGCCAGGCCGGTGTAATTCAGCGTGGTGGGTTTAAAGCTGGTGGTCTTCCAGCTGGTATTGGACAGGCCGGTGCTCCAGCTGGCGGTGGTGGTAAAGTCCAGGGCCTCAAAGTAAGGCACATCGGCGCTGGTGACGACCACCTTGATGCCACCGGTATAGGTTCCGTCCTTGGCGGTAATGATGACGGAGCCAACGCCCTGGGCAGTGACCACACCGTTTTCATTTACCGTGGCGACGATTTCGTCAGCACTGGTCCAGGTGAATGTGGGGTTCTCCGTATAGGAAAGGGCCTTTAGCTGCATGGTGGGATGGGGTGCAGCTGCGCTGGTCTCCAGGTAGGTCTTCCCCAGTTTTCCGGAGGAATCCTCCACAGAGATACCCTTGATGGTCAGGGTGGCAGTATCCATCAGGCCGTCGCC
>CAZUDC010000071.1:0-3545 GCA_964619105.1 uncultured Ruminococcus sp. | reverse complement strand
GCCGTCGCCATCCAAATCCAGATCAAAGGATGCGGTAATGGTGCCGGGACGCAGGGCCTGGAAGCTCAGGCTACTGGTCTTCTTGCTCAGGTCAGAGGTAAGTTTCGCTACATTCTCCGGTGCCATTTCATAGGTCCAGAGATTGTATCCGCCAAGACCACCATTGGTGCTGATGGTGGTGGTTTTCTGTCCATCGGTGGACAGGGTAACACTGGGCGCTCTGTTATATGTGGAGAAGGTGTAGTTCTTGACCACCAAAACGGATTCCTCGGACTTCACAGAGCTGTCATACAGGGAGGAAACCTGGATATAGGTGTTGTTGGTGTTGGCAATGGTGTACACCGCTGTGGTGCCAGCGGTCACATCCAGGCTGTTGCCGCTCAGGGAGGTGGGCCACTGCACCGGGGTTTCCTTGCCGTTCTGGTCCAGGGCACGCAGGGTCAGCGTCTGGCCCACCTTGGCTACATAGTCTACCCCACCCAGGGCTTTGGTCCAGGTATCGGGAATGGTGTGCTCGTAGTCGCATACCACGGTAATGGCGGTGGGTGCGGGGTCCTGGGTGACGTGCAAACCGGTAACCTTGCTTTTCAGGGTCTTCTCGCCGCAGGTTGCCAGGACGTAGTAATACTTCACGCCCATCTCCGCAGTGGAGGCAGTATAGCTTTCGCCGGTCTGGCCTTCCAGGGCGGTGCCCTCTGCATCGGCGGAATCTGCCATATACCACTGGTAGGTAATGGCATTGTTATCGTCCAGGGGCCGGTTTTCGTACTGGGCCTCGGCGGTGAGAACTTTCCCTTGGCTGCCGGGATTGCAGTACACCTGCTCAGGCAGGTTGGCTTTCCAGCTGAGCTTGGCATTGGCAATATCCGGCTGCATAGGAATGGTGACCGTATAGGCTTCCGTCTGCCCATCGGCGGTGACGGAAACGGTCAGGGTGTTATAGCTGCCGGTTTCCAGGCAACCGGTGTAGGTGACCATACCAAACCAGCCGGCCTGGGCAAGGCGCAGAACGGTCCACTGGCCGCTGGGCAGGGTCACAACCTCGGAGGAGGCGCAGCTGGCGGTAACGGTGGCACCCTCTTCCGCCTCTACCTTTACCCAGACATACCGGTTTTCGCTGCTGGCCTGGTAGTCCAGAATGGGGGTGGTGTATTCTCTGGTCTTCCCGTCAAAGGCGGGGGACAGGGTTTGGGTCACGGCGCTTTCCTGGGTGCTGCCACCTACGGCCACCTCCAGCGCGGACAATGTTGTTCCGGTGGTGGCAGGAGGTGCGGTAACGGTGACCTTGTTCAAGCTCATGGCCATTTCCGTTCCCTTGGCTGTCAGATACACCGTCGAGCCGATTTTCTCCTTGGGAATGGTGACGGTGACTGTTCCGTCCTCTGCGGACATGGTATTCAGGGAGGTCAGGGCACCGGTGTCCATATTCACCATGTACACGGAAGCACCGGAAATGGTGGTGGTCTTTCCGGCTTCTCCAAAGTTCGCATAGAAGGGGGCGTATCCCTTCACCACCAGTTCTGTGGCCACGCCGCCATGCAGCGTGGTGCCAGACAGCTTCTGGCCCTCCGGAGTTTCCAGCCAGACATACTTATCCGTATACTGGCTTCCCTCGTTCCAGTCGCCAGACAGAGACTGGTATTCAAAGATTTCCAGCAGATCCCCATCTTCCATAACGGCCTGCTCAATGCCGTCGTTGCCGGGCATCTTGCCATTGACCAGAATACACAGATTTCCGCCGCAATCATGGCCAAAGATGGTGGAGACAAAGTTGTTGCCAATGACCAGGTAATCCTCTGCGGTCTCTTGGGTGAACGCCTCGCCGTACTTGGCCACATGGGCAGCCACCAGCACGTCCACGGTGGAAACCTCCGTTTCCCCGTCGGTCTGGTCGGCGAAGCCGTATCGCTCAGCGATGTCGCTGGATACGGTCATATTCAGCAGGGGCTTGGTGGCAAAAGCACCGTCCCACTGAGCCAGGAAGGAGGCGCTGATGGAGGTGGTGGATTCCAGCTCCATGGCAAACAGAGCTTCCTCCAAATCCTCTTCCAGAGTCTCGGCCAGGTCACCCGTTTCCTCCGGGGATGTCTCCTCGGTTTCCGTCGAGATTGCTTCCGTTGCAGGCAATTCCTGACCATTATCGGGAATCTCTTCCGTAACAGCCGATGTTTCCACCTGCTCAGTCTCTTCGGAAGTCTCCACCTGGGTGGGTTCCTTCGAATAGCCCTCTGTGGGGCCCGCTTCGTCGCTGACTTCCGTTGCCCAGGCTGCTGTGGGGATGGTAGAGAATACCATCAGGAAACACAGCGCCAGTGCCAGAAATCGCTTCCAGAATTCTGTCTTTTGCATGAATGTCTTCCTTTCTCATTTCAAGATTCGCAGAAGAAATATATGTCTCCGGAAAATACCGGGAAACAACACAAGTTTTTTGACAAAACCAAAAAAACGGTTACGCTGACATTGCTTTTTCGCAACATCACCGTAACCGTTTTCAGTAACGCGGGGTTTCACAGTAGGTCTTCTGACTCGCATCTCAAGCAAATCCCACCCTGCCTTCTCAGATTGCTCCAATGACCGGCTTTCGCCGACGGATAGGATTCTAAATGCACACAGCATCGGTTAGATGTGGGGCTTTTATCCCCGTTCCCTTGTTCAGCAATACGCCTGACCCTGGGGCCGTTACGAACGCATTGCCTCTGTGTAATGGTATATGTTATTGTAATCGTAAGCAGACAAAACTCATTGTGTCCCCAGAAACTGGGACGTAAAAGCGGAACTCTGCCTCTTTGTAAGCCTTTGAAATCAGCAATATTGTACACCAATCCAGGCCGTTTTTCAAGTGCGTTTTTAAGAAAGAACGAACTGCGCATTGCTTCCAGAGGCAAAGAAAAGCATCAGCATATCATTCTTGCAAGATAGACTGACGAAACGGCATTGCTGCAGCTGCAGCAATGCCGTTTCATTCTTTATACTGCCAATTCCAGCCCCACCGGGCAGTGGTCGGAGCCCAGAATATCCGTATAGATGGGAGCTGCGGTGATTTTGTCTGCCAGGCGGTTGGACACCAGGAAATAGTCAATGCGCCATCCGGCGTTATTCTGCCGGGCCTTGAACCGGTAGCTCCACCAGCTGTATATGCCGGTGGCTTGGGGATTCAGATACCGGAAGGTATCGGTAAAGCCCGCTTCCAGCAACTGGGTGAAGGCCCCACGCTCTTGATCGGAAAAACCGGCGTTGCCCCTGTTGGAGGCGGGATTTTTCAGGTCAATCTCCTGGTGAGCAACATTTAAATCCCCGCAGACGATTACCGGCTTCATCTCATCCAGTCGGCACAGGTAGTCCCGGAAGGCGGTCTCCCAGGCCAGGCGATGACCAATCCGGGCAAGCCCCTGCTGGGCGTTGGGGGTGTAGCAGGTCACCAGATAAAAGTCCGGGTATTCCAGGGTAATCAGCCGTCCCTCCGAATCCAGCTCCGGCACGCCGATGCCGTAGGTGACGGAAAGGGGTTCCTTTTTGGCAAAAATGGCGGTGCCGGAATAGCCCTT
>CAZUDC010000070.1:0-6306 GCA_964619105.1 uncultured Ruminococcus sp. | reverse complement strand
GTTGCTTTATGTGTCATCATTTTTTCAAGTGTTGCACTTATATTGTAAATCTATCATTAATAAGCGAGTCGACAGCTTCATTTCCCGTATAGCATATTGCTGCTGATTTATTAATAAAATCTGACACCTCTGATATATGCTTATCTGCACTCTCATAGCATCTATTTTCAATCATATTTTTTAATACAGCCAATTCATTTTGAAAGTCATGCTTCAATTTCTGCATTTCAGCATAAGATAACCTTATCCCTCTGTAATTTTCAGCTTCTCGTTCTGCTACTGTCTCCATAAATGCAAGTTTCATCTGTTTTGAATAGCTTTCAAAGAAATTAAACATTACAACATTTATATAGACCATTCCCAATATTGATATAAGATATATAATCATATTGTGAGTATTATTGGCTACTGCTATAGAAATAAAAATTGAATACAGTACAACAATGCTGATTATTGGCATTAAAATAATTGAGATCCAATACCATATAGGTATTTCTTTAACTTTTTTCATTAAAACTCTGCTTACAATCAATACCATCCAAAAGTACAAAAATTTTGTTCCAACCATCCCCAATATACGCTCAATTCCTGTTTCAAGAGCTTCATTCGGACTTCCTAACCTCAGTAAATACATAATGCCCATAAGAATGGGATCGGCGATAAATATTATCATAACGTAAATAAATACATAAAACAATTTAATAATAAGCTTTTCGGAATAAATCGTTATACTCAATATCAAAAGAATACAAACTGTTGTTGTCATTAATGACATTGGCGCAGCTGCAGCAGATACAACTATAAACAATGCAATTACCGACAAAAAATATGCCATTATATATACTGCATTACAATTGTATTTTTTCTTCAGCACCTTTGAAAAATATGTAAAAATAATACTCATTTCAGCCATTATGTTCAGCATCTCAATAATTTGAGCGAATATATCCCCCACTGTTATCACCTTCCAGAAAGATAATCCATATAGGCTTCAACAACTTTTGTTCTGACCGAACGTCCCATTGATATAAAATCCCCATTCAACATATACATTCCGTCTTTATCTATATGCTTTATATTAGATATATTAACCAAATAGCTTTTGCCGGCTCTGACAAAACCATCTGACACATATAATTCCTCAAGTTCGGAAAGTTTGCCGTAATAATTAAAAGTCTTATTATCACCATCAAAAACATGAACGATTAATGTTCTAACATATACCTCAAAATACTGAATATCAGATAATCTTGCTGAAAAAGCTTTATTCACATTATTATAAACAAACATTTTATGCTTTAATCTGTATTCTCTAAATAGTGACATCAATTGATCCCTATACATATTGGACGGCTGCTGTTTTAATATGTATCGTTCTGCTTTAACCTCATATCCTTGAACTGCAAAGCTTTCATAACTCGTGAGAAAAGCTATAACTGTACTTCGATCTGTTTTGCGAATTTCACGAGCTGTATCTAAACCGTTTATTCCATGCCTTTAAGCTTGCGTTCGTCAAAAAGCTTGTTGTACCTAAGCCCCACCGCAAAAGCCTGTTCGCTTATCTTCAAATCCTTAAAGCCCCTCTGAATAAGGTTAGTTTCCACAACATAAATCTCCGCATCTTCATCGGACAGATCAGTCTTTACAACAGAAGGAACACTTGTTATTTCTGCCTGCCCTGCCGCATAAACTCTGTTGTATCCCGAAAGCATCTCTTATTTTCCATTGTCCATAGTTCTTACGATTATGGGCGTAATAACCCCATTTTTCTTTATGCTCTGAATCATATCTTCCAGACGTTCACCCTTATATAAAGTGAACCTGTGATTTCGATACGGAACAAGCTTGTCTATTGCTATGCTTGTTATGCCCTGCTCGGACGAAAAGTCCAGACCGTCCGCAACTCCGAATTTGCTTGTCACATTCCTTGCCATAATATTCTCCCCTTTCAGCCTGTCAGTTCATCGGCAAGCCTGTTGTAGTCCTCGGCGGCAGTACAGTTCGGTGCATATTCTGTCAAAGTCCGCTTCTGTGCCTGTGCTTCCTTGACCTTTATGCACTCACGGATAGAGGTATTGAAAATCCTTGTATTCATACTCTCCGCAACCTTTTCAAGCGAAGCTCTGACCTCTTTTGAAAGGTTTGCCCTGCTGTTGTACTTCGTGAGAAGAAGTCCTGCAACGGTCAGCTTTGGATTCTGACGCTTCCTTATCGCCTTTATCGTTTCATTGAGCTGTGAAAGTCCCTGCAAAGAATATCTGTCCGCCGTAACAGGGATAATGACTTCATCGGCGGCTATCAAACAATTATGCAGAATAGAATTCATCGCAGGAGCAGTATCAATGATTATGTAATCATATCCCTCGCATTTCTCCAGAGCGTCAGCCATACGGTAAAGTCCGTCAACACTTCCTTTCAGCTTTTCGTCCGCCTGCCTTAAAAGGCTATCCCCTGCAAGTATTTCACCGCACTCGGTATGCTGAACCGCTTCCGCCACGCTTATCCTGCTGTCATCGGGAAGAACATCATAAACAGTCGCAGCACCCTCGGTTTCCGCACGGTAGGTATCAGTGCTGTTGCACTGCTGATCGCAGTCGATAAGGAGCGTTCTGTATCCACGCTCGGTAAGTATCGCCGAGAGAGCTGTTGCGGAACTGGACTTTCCGACTCCGCCTTTCATATTAGCCAAAGTTATTACTTTCATAACGCTGTCCTTTCTTATTCAAGCTCAAGCCTATTCATTTCATCTATCCACTTATCGACCGCATTGATAAGCCCCTCATAAGCTTCATATCGCTCTATAAGCTCATTGTAAAGGTCAGTATCGTTCCCGTCGGCATCTTCGGGAAGTTCGGGCTTGTCATAGTAGCCGTTAAATTCAAGATAGTCACGGCGTTCTTTAAGATAGCCGAGAAATGCGGCGTGAATGTCCTTTGCATAGTTCCTGTTCTCATCGTTAAGGTCGATGATCTTCTCCCTTATGGCTTTGCAAGTCATTTCATAGCGTTCCGCATCAAGATCGTCCATAACACAGAATGACGGTCTTGCGACATCTTCCCACTCCTCATAATAATCGGAGGTTTCGCAGGCACAGCCTATGTCCTCAAGTATCTCGGTAACTCTCTCATAGCTTTCATCGGAAATTCTTAACATAACAAATACCTCTTTTCATTTATTTACATATTTAAGCGTGTTCCAGACCGCTTTGCGTTCTTCGGCGGTCATTGGCTTACGCTGTGGCTTCGGCTTTCTGCGTTCGGCATAAGCCCTTAACGCTTTTTCACGGATATTTCTTATCCTTTTCTCACGGCTGAAAATGGCCTCCGCCTGTGCCGAAAGAATTGTCTTGGCAATGATAAGCTCGTTCTTGGCATCAGTCATCTTCGTCCTCCCTTATAAGTCCTTGCCTGTCATACTCACGTTACTTTCTGTCGATCAGACCGCTTAACAGCAACTCCGCATAATTGTCAAATGTCATATTGGTTTCGCCGTCCGCTCTCCTGAGAAGCCTGAGCTTGTCAAAGCTTCTGTCCGAAAGACTGAATTCCATTTTATCTGCCATAATCATTACCTCCATTTGATGTTCCACCGGAACATTTCGTTGTTTCGTTTTTTTCTCACAATTATATTTTACTACTTGCGACAGTAGTTTTCAATAGTTATCCCGGACAAAGTTTTCGGCAAATTCCGGTGCAATGCGCACATTGACTTCTGCGTATGGGTGTGATATAATAAGATATTAAATACTTACGCAAGTAGAAAGAGTGATAATATGCCCGTATCGGAAAAGCAAAAGGGCTACGCCCGCAAATGGGACAAAGAGAATATGCACACCATTTCCACCCGTGTCCGAATGGAAGAATTCAAGGACTACAAGGCTTGGTGCGAAATGCGTGGGGTAACTGTCACCTCCGAGATAAAGCGGTTTGTTATGGAAGAACTTGACAAATATTATGCCGAGCTTGACCGCCTGCACGAAGAAGAAATGAAAAAGTGATTTTGGTTATCTGCTCCCTTTCTTTGATTTATATTTGATTTTTTTATTTTGATATGGTATAATGCTTTTAACAGCAGATTGAATGTGTCTGCTCGACAAATCGGGATTTGTATGTAGGGAGTATATTGCTATGGAAATAAAAAAAGCAGAAATCAAAGATTTAAATATGGTTGTTAAGTTAAAAATGGATATGTTTAAAGAAGTAGGTTCAATAGCTTTGTTACAGGATAATGCTGAAGAACAGATATATGAAAAATACAAAGAATTATATCAAGAAGAAAAAGGTTGTCATTATCTGGTGTATGAAAATGATAGTGTTATTGCGTGTGGTGGTGCAGTAATTAAGGAAGATGTTCCATTTTGTTTCTTTAAAACTCCAATGTATGGATATATTGTTGATGTATATTGTATTCCTGAAAAAAGGAGAAACGGTTATTCTTCAAAAATAATGGAAGAACTACTAAAATGGTTACAGAGCAAAGGTATTCATACCATAAAATTAAAACCATCAGAAGTAGGAAAGCATTTATATGAAAAGCTTGGTTTTTGTGATTCTGGGGAAATGGAATTATGGATTTAATATTCTATTTTGTTATTAATTTGTTGAACACAAAAATTCCCATTTATCGAGCAGTTCATAATCACAGCACTTTAACGAGTGCTGTGATTTTTCATCACCTTGAAAATCCCGACCTGTCCCTATCCTGCATTTTGTCCTCCGCCTGCAAATTACTCCTTTCGGAAAAATTTGAACTCGTTCTGCAAATCCTCAATGTCTTTCAGATAGACGAAGCCGGAAGAATTTGCAACCTCTGCGATCTGATTGACGTTGTTTCCGATTGAAAGAAATGCTCTTTTCAAAGCCGAAAGCTCTTTTAGCTCATAGAATTTGATCTCGCCTTTGACCGCCATTCTGCGGATATACGTTCCCGTCCGAAGATTGGCGGCTTTTGATTTTTCCCAAATTACATTCCATTCATCGGGTGTAAAACCGACAAGCTTCTTAATTCTGTCTTTTCTGTATGGCATATTTCTATCATCTCCTTACTGTTTTATCGGGTTTCAGGGCTGTCCCTGATTTTGCGTGTTTAAGCCACGCAAACCGAAAAGGTATATACCTTTTCAACGCTTGCGGGTATCTGCCCCCTTTTCGCACCGCATCACACATTCGCCCCCGACAGCACCGAAAAAATGATATTTTTCAGCGTTTTCTGCCGAGGAACGAAGTGCCTTGAAAAAATTATTCCGAATAGGAATCCGTGCAGAATTCCTGACCTCTGATTATACCGAAATACACATTTGCATATCTCTCACGCTCCGAACCGTCGGAGTTCATCATCGCTTCAAGGAAAAAATTTTGTACTTCCGCTCTTTCGTCCCATTCACGAATTTTTCCATAGCAAACGGTGATAACGCCGTCCTTTGTAGGTTCCGAAAAATTCACCTCTGACCGTCCTCCGTTTTTCCGTAACGCAGAAATTCAAGAAATGCATCTTTGGGAATATGTATTCTTCGTCCCGTCCGTATGATTGGGAATTTCATCTTTTGATAATTCCTGTAAAATGTCGAGATCGAAATTCCCATAGCATTCGCCGCTTCGGCAGGTGTAAGAAAATTTCGGTCAAGCTTTTCGATCTCTTCTATGAGCAGTCTTTTCATAGCTCACACTTTCAGCTTTTTCGCATTGTGACGGATAACAAGAACCGCACCTGCGACAGCGGTACACACAGCGAAAATTACTGCGATATGCCTGAAAATCATCTTAGGCTTTTGGGATTTCTCACAATCGCCGAAAAACAGAATATCAAAATCTTCGGGGAATGGCATATCAGAGTTTTCGGGCTTCTCATTTTTTCTGTAATAGATCATTTTGGGATTCTCCTTTTTACATCTCGATGTTTTTTCTTCGTTTTTCATTTCTGCCCGTCAGGTCAGCTTTCAGTCTTTCGTTCTCACATTTTAGCCTGCTCACCTCCTTTCGCAGCACCTCATTTTTAGCCGCAAGGATATTTATTTCATCGGCAGCAGAGGAAGCGTAACTTCTGCCCTGCTTGGCTCTGTTATCTTTGCGGAGAATTGCCCCTGCCGCCGTTATTGCTTTTTCATTAAGCACACGTTCGCCCTTGGCATTGGTTTTGAGTTTCTTAGCAAGCTCCGGGTGTCGGCTTAACGCTTCATAAAATTTTGTTGGCTTCAAGCTGTTCGCTTTGCAGTATTCGGAGATTGAAATGTATTGGCTGTTTTTTCGCATTGGTTATTGTCCTTTCAGTGGTTTGAGTTGATTTCCTTATTGGGATATGGTATAATGG
>CAZUDC010000069.1:0-6374 GCA_964619105.1 uncultured Ruminococcus sp. | reverse complement strand
TCCCAGCATTGCAAAAAGCACCGTCCGCGCAAAGCGGGCAGTGCTTTTTGGCGGAGAGAGTGGGATTCGAACCCACGGTCCCTTGCGGGATCACTGGTTTTCAAGACCAGCTCCTTAAACCACTCGGACACCTCTCCAAATAAGTCAAATGCACTTCCGCAATCGACTTATTTATTATATCACGTTATGATCTGTTTGTCAAGCCTTTTTTTAAATTTTTTCTTAAATTTGTATTTTTGCAGACCTATTTGTATGTTGGACAGTCTGCAAAAATACAATTAACTTAACAATACTTTTTCAAAACCGCCGCAGCCTCGTCAAGAATGGAAACAGCCTTGCCAAGATGTGTTTTTACGACCTCATTGCGGCTGCCTTCTGTCATTTCTTTAGCCTTAGCAAGTGCCTCACGGCTTGCTTCGACCTGAGTCTGGTAAAGGCTGTCAAGACGCTTCAAAGCATTTTCAGCCATTTTTTTATAGGTTTTTTTCAGATCCTTGACAGCGTTGAGCCTTACATCATCGTAATTTTCAAGAGCATTATCAATGATATTTGTTGTTCTGCGTCTGCCGAGGATATTCTTGAAGGAACTCATTGTTTCTGATGGGTAGCTACCATTCTCGTCAGCGCCCGCCGCATTGATCACAGCCTGACTTACAAATACAAAGCTGTCGGAAGATCCCTTTGCTGCGGCTGCTTCCTCGGCAAGATTTTCCAATCCAAGCTTGCGTGAAAGCTCACGTCCCATTTCTGCTATAAGCTCATTAATATCGTTTTCGTGTATTTCGATACATTTTTTGTAAGCTTCGCCGACCTTATCAACAAGGAAGGAGTAAAAATGCTTTTCAACGTCCTCCGGATTGCCCTGATTTCTTGCTTCGTAAATACTTTCACGGAGCTTTGAGAAAAATCCGTACATCCACTGTTCAGCCTGCTGCTGCATTTCCGTAATGCTTAAAACTATCTTCGGACGGCGTTCCTCAATAGCCTGTGCAAGCGAACGGCATTCATTTTCAATTTTTCCCGAAAGGTCAACAAGCTTTTTCTTGTCAAGAGCTATCATATCATAAACCATATGAATCCTTGAAGCAGTGTCGTTAAGCATAAGGTTGAGCATGGTTATAACACGCTGTGTGCGGATAAAATCTTTCTGAAGTATGATTTCACGCTTTAGCGACATTTCAAATTTCAGGAACTCATTTTCATAATATTCCTGAAAGCCCTTAAGGTCGGGACGGTTTATACCGATCTTTCTGCGGTATTCGTCAATTCCGCTTACTCCGTAGACAAACGCATTAGGAACTATAAGCTCACATCTTTCACTTACACGGTTGATTATCTTTTCGATATCCTCCATTGTATTCATAGCGTCTATCATATTTACAAGCACGAAAAGCTTGCTGAAGCTCATCGGTCGGATATGGCTTGCAAGAAATACCTGTTCCGATTCGGAAAAGGGCGAAAGTGCCGACGCAACGTAAATAATAGCGTCAGCGTTGACAAGATAATCTTGAACCTGCTTATCGAGGCAGTCAAGGTCGGAAAGACCTGGGGTATCTACAATGCGGATCTCCTTAAGTATCTCCGCATTATCCTTGATGTCAATATATTCAAGGCTGTCGGGGAAAGCTCTTGTCAGCTTTTCAAGACGTTCTCTTTGCAAATCATCAGCTGTAAGCATAATTCTCTGACCGTTTGAAAGCACGGCTTCGGCAGTCGGAGTTTCGCCATAGCTGATTGAATTTATCGTAAAGGTTTCGGGAGCAACGTTGACAGGAGCGATGGATTTTCCAAGAATAGCGTTGATTATGGTGCTTTTTCCGCGCTTGAAATCGCCCAGAACAACGAGGGAAAACGGCTCTGTTCGTCTTTTTGTGATTGCCTTGTCCCATTGCTTCAGACTGCGTGTAAATTCATCTCCAAGTATTTGACAAACAGGCTTATTCAGGAGGATATCACGCATATAGTTCTGTATTTTTTCAATATCGGGTTCAACCTCGTCATAGGTAAGAGCATTTGTTGTATTTTCAGACATTTTAAGCACCTGCCTTTCCGGTTGTTGAGCCAAGTATTATTTCACATCTGACTTCAAGAGCCTGCTTATTGACGGTATGAAGCTCAATGCTTTCAATATCGTTTCTCCAGCTGTAAAGAGTTTCACAGCTTAAAAATTCCATTCCTGCAAAATATCTTCTTTCAAGCTTGCTTACGCTGTTGTCAAGAGAGATACTTCTTGCAGGAGTGACGTGGAGAGCTTCATACATTTTATTAGCCTTATCAAAGTCAAAGCTCTGACCTGTTCGGCTGTATATATCATTAAGCCCCTTTTTACGCAGGGAACGGAAAACCTTGGAAAAATCCTGCGGCTTATCAAGGCAGATTATGCCTGCACGGTCAGCAGTTATATAGGAAAGTGCGAGCCAATCCATCATAACCGAGGCAAGCTGCTTGCTGTTATCTGTGACAGGGTTCACGACATCGCTGTCCATAATTATGCCGAAGCTTGGAGCGGCTTGATAATAGATACAGTGGTTATTCTGAATATGACCGCATTCACAGCCGATGAGATATTCAAGCTCCGCTTTTGTGCAGCTTTCGCAAAGTCCTGATGTTATGACAATAACAGGGGAGGTGTTTTCAGCGGAAATTGAATATATTTCCATTTTCTGCGGAGCGTTTCTTACAAAAACCTTTGGAGCGTTGATCATAAGCCGTTCTGCACAAACCTTGACAATTGCGCAAAGCTCCGGATAATTTCCCTGTGATGCCTCGCTTGCGGTTTTGAATATCTGCTTGAATTTGTTTGGTATTTCAGTTGTTACGAGGTTTTTATATATTTTATTCCAGCCCGAATATGTGATGAACTTCTGCCTTACGGAGAAGTCAGCGTCAAAGCCGTAGTCCATTCTTCCGCTGACGATATGATCCTTAGAAGTGCGTGTTCTTGCGGCAAGATAGTTGGTGAAGCTTGTATCAATATCGAGCAGGGGATTTTGTTTTTCAATAGAACCGAGAGTATCGTTCATTGCTTTTTATCCTCCATTATCAAAGTAGCAATCTGCGTGGGATCAATATTCATCTTCGGTAAGTGCGTGATGAAGATTATAGGTTTCAGCAAGGAGTGAGCCTGTATATTCGGCAATATTCTGGAGCTTGACCTTTTCATTTTCGGAAACGGATTTGCGTTCTGCCTTGAGCTGATTAAGGTTATCGAGAGTTTTCTGTGTATCCTTGAGGATGATTTCCGTTTCGTCCTCGATCTTCTTTTTAAGTCCCTCGAATGAAGCAAATACCTGTTGACGGACTGTTTCGGAGAAGTCGCTTGAAATACGCATTTCGTGGAATTGCTTTGAAACGGAATTTTTGAAGCTGTTTTTATATTTGTCAATTCTTTCCTGGACGAGAAGCTTATCAACAGAGAGCTTTCCTGTAAATGTTCCCGCAAGGCCTGCAACTGCCATAATGCAGAGGGTAACAGGACCTGCTGCTGCAATTCCAAGGAAGCCCACAAGGTAAGCTGCGGCATAATATGTAGCGCAGAAGCCGACAAAGCCTGACGCACCGCCGAGCAATGCGCCCTTTACGCCTGCCTCGCGCAGTCCTACAAATAGTCCGCCTGTGCCGACAGAGCCTATTGCAACGCCGATAATGGAATCGACGATGCCGCCGTTTCTTGAATGACGCTGGGGAACGGCAAACATTTCCTGAATGCGCGCAACGGATGCGAAAAATTCGTCCTCAAAGGATTGCAGACGTTCAGCCTCGTCGCTAAGTGCGATATTTATTTCATTTTGTATCTGTTCACAGATGATCTGCGCTTTATTTTCGATGTCCTCCTTGATTCTTTCGGTGAGCTTTGCATAAACGATCTTCAGCTTATCGCGCTTAAGGTCGTCGGCGGACATCGGATAATCGTCGATTACCTGCATAGCAGTTTCCTCGATCTGACTCCAGTATCCGTCAAGGATAGGCTTAAGTCCGTCATAAACCTTGTTTGCGGCGTCATTTATGCGGACAAATTCTGCACGCTTTTTGGTACGGATAGCGTCAATTTCCTCAATAGCCGCATTATATTTTTCCATAAATTCGTCCGTTTCCATCATAAGAGAATTTTCACGGAGGACGATGGAATTGATTATTTCAGAGCCGCTGCTGATTATCTTTGTTGCAAGGATCTGCAAGGTAATTGAACCGCGCTCCTGCGTAAGCATATGCTCAAGCACGGCTTCAAATTTCGGGAAGTTACTTTCGTTAAGCATTTCCTCGTTATGACTTTGCTTTGCAAGAAGAGCCTTCTTTGCATAAACGCCGATTACCTTAGGCTTGCCGATTTTACGCTTATAAACGGCAAATTCCTTGGAATCCTCGCCCATAACGGTTTTAGCCTTTTCCATAACATATGAGCCGATACGCTTTTCGACGGTTTCAACAATTCTGTCCTCGTCCTCTTTTGAGAAGGTTCCGAAGCAGTTTACAGCGAAGATGATTCTTCCGAGGTCGCTTGTGAGCATTCTTTTTTCAAGAAACTCCTTTTCGAACTGCGAGAAAGGTGAATTTGCGCTGATAACGAAAACTGCTGCGTCGATCTCGGGGAGAATTGACAGCGTAACGTTAGTCATCTGCTCGTCATCGTTAAGACCCGGAGTATCGATGATGTCAACGTTATTCTTACAGAAATCCGTTGCATAGTGAACGGTAGCCTGCTTAACGCTTTCAGCACGCTTTTCTGATTCATAGGAAAGCTTTGTTACATAATCGGCAAGCTTGTTGATATCAACATTTTCCTTTTCGCCTGTTTTGTATTCGACCTCTACATAGGGCGTGTCGCTGTATGTAACGCGGTTGAGGGTGGCTGTTGCGGGAAGAACATCGGCAGGAAGTACCTCCTGACCGAGAAGCGCATTGATAAGCGTACTTTTTCCCCGCTTGAATTCGCCGACTATAGCAACCTCGAAATGCTCCTCGGCGACTTTTTCAATAGTATCCGCAATTGAACGTGCGGTATTTTCAAGATCAAGCTCCTCGCTGAACTGCTTTAGCTGGCAAAGGCAGTCGGTAAGCTCGCTTACGGTCTGTTTAAAAGCTGCATAGCTGCCGTAATTTATAGTATTATTTCCCATAGCGACCTCCTGAATCATATGATAAGCAATAAATCTGCGAAATATCCAATAACTAACATTAATTATACCACATTCCTATTTAAAATGTCAACAATTATTATAAAATTTGCAAAATATAATGAAAAAAGAAATAAAAATGTGTTATCATTGTAAAAAATCAGCTGATTGGAGTGGTTTAACTTGATCAGCGTATTTCTGATAGTTGAAAGGAAAAGGTTTATTTATGGATTTCAGACCATGTATAGATATACATAACGGAAAGGTAAAGCAGATAGTCGGCGGAAGTCTTGCCGATAGGAACAATGCCGCCTCGGAGAATTTTGTATCGGAATACGGTGCTGATCTTTATGCGCGGCTTTACAAGGAAAAGGGACTTATCGGAGGTCATATTATAATTCTTAATTCAGCTGGCAGTGAATATTATGAAGCTGACAGGCTGCAGGCTTTTTCCGCTTTGCGTGAATATGAGGGCGGCTTGCAGGTAGGCGGCGGCGTTACTGCTGATAATGCGATGGAATATATCGAAAAAGGCGCTTCACACGTTATTGTAACATCATATGTATTCAAAAACGGCGAGGTCAGTTACAGTAATCTTGATAAGCTTGTCCGTACAGTCGGAAAGGATAGGCTTGTGCTTGATCTTTCCTGCCGCAAGCGCAGCGGGGAATATTATGTCGTAACGGACAGATGGCAGAAATTCACCGATTTAAAGCTTTCACCGCAGGTTCTCGATAAGCTATCCTCTTGCTGTGATGAATTTCTTATTCATGCGGTCGATGTTGAGGGAAAGGCAAACGGAGTTGAAGAGCCGCTTGCAGAAATGCTCGGAAAATGGGGAAAAATTCCCGTTACATACGCAGGTGGGATAGGGTCATACGACGATATTGACAAGCTGAAGGAGCTTGGAGGCGGTAAACTTGATTTTACTGTCGGAAGTGCCCTTGATATTTTTGGCGGAGGTCTTGATTTTGAAAAAATTGTGCAGTATCATTGACATAAAGGCAAAATTTTTGTATAATCGGAATAGCAGGAGCAGTGAAAGGAGCAGAGGGAAAATATGCAGCAATTTTTGAACGGAATGTGGAGAGTGAATTCCGCAGATGATGAAGTAAAGCTGAATGTAAGCGTTCCTGGGACGGTTTACAGTTCAATGCTTGATAATAATATGCTTGAAGATCCTTTTTACCGCCTTAATCAGTATGACGCACTGAAAATTTCGGAAAAGGACTTCGTTTTTGCTTATGATTTCATACCCGA
>CAZUDC010000068.1:0-6527 GCA_964619105.1 uncultured Ruminococcus sp. | reverse complement strand
ACAGTAAATGGAACCCGCCGCCGAATTGAATGAAGTTCAATTTAGAGGCAGGGGGGCATCTTGCCTAAGTTATACTAAACATCATTTAAAAATTGGAAAAAATCAAGCCGACAATCTCGAATATATTGGATTTCTCCGCAGATTTTTCCTGTATTTTATTGGTGTTTAGTATTAAAAGCGATTTACGAAAAATCCCGTAAATCGCTTTATTTTTATTTTACCTGATTGACCTTAACTTTTTTCGCTGTCGGAAGTCGGTAATATGTCTTTGCATACTTCTTTATCTTCTTTGCAAGATCGGACGTAAGCTCGCCGTTTTTTAATCTCCACGCCCAGTTTCCACCGCCTATTGTTGACGGGATATTCATTCTCGCTTCTGAACCAAGCTCAAGATAATCCTGCATCTGAATGATAACAAGATCGGAAACGCTTGAAAATGCGGTTCTTATAAGTCCTCCGCATATGCCCTCCTTTTTCGTGAGGTGCATATATTTTTTTGCCGCCTTTTTCTCCTCCTTTGAAGCGGAATTATACCAGCCGACAGCCGTATCATTATCGTGAGTGCCAATATATGTCACACTGTTTTTGGCATAATTATGCGGAAGATAATTGCTGTCACCGCCGCCAAAGGCAAACTCCAGCACATTCATACCGGGGTAGCCTGCCCCCTTAAGCATCTGCTTGACCTCATCGGTAAGGAAACCGAGATCCTCCGCAACAAGCTTGACATTGCCAAGCTCTTTTTTTATAGCGTTAAAAAGCTTCATTGACGGACCCTTGAGCCATTCGCCGTTTTCAGCGGTCTTATCCTCTGCAGGAATTGCATAAAAGCTTTCAAACCCCCTGAAATGGTCTATCCTTGTCAGGTCGAAAAGCTTTGCGGAATATTCAACTCTTGATATCCACCAATCAAAGCCTTTTTCCTCCATCTCCTTCCAGTTGTACAAAGGATTTCCCCAAAGCTGACCCGTGGGAGAAAAATCATCGGGCGGACAACCTGCGACCTTTGTCGGTCTGCGATCCTCATCAAGCATAAAAAGCTCGGGATTTGCCCATATATCGGAGCTGTCCATGGAAACATATATCGGCATATCGCCATAAATCTTTATTCCGTTTTTATTTGCATAAGCCTTAAGCGCAGAATACTGCCTGAAAAATTCATATTGCATAAATTTCCAGCACAAAATATCATCCTTAAGATCATCAGCATAACGTTCAATTGCCTCGGCAGAACGCAGACGTATATCGTCGTCCCATTCTATCCACATGGATTGCCTGTTAAGATATTTGAGTGACATAAACAGAGCATAATCATCAAGCCAGAAGCTGTTTTCCGAACAGAAACGCTTATAACGAAGCATTTTCTCAGGGTCGGCAGAAGCAAAAAAACAAGCCGCCGCTTTCTGAAGAATAACATATTTAAAGCTGAAAAGCTGGGCATAATCGGCAAAGCTGTTTTTATGAAGAAGAACACGAAGATCGTGATCATCCGCGCTTAATAAGCCGTCCTCGATAAGCATATCAAGGTCTATAAGCAGCGGATTTCCTGCATAAGCAGAATAGCTCTGATACGGAGAATCACCATAACCCGTGGGTCCCACAGGAAGTATCTGCCAATATTCCTGACCGCTCTTCTTAAGGAAATCCACAAATTCGTAAGCATCTTTTCCAAGCGTTCCGATACCGTAGTTGCTCGGTAATGATGAAATATGAAGTAAAATTCCACAGCTGTGCATAAAATAATCAATCCTTTGTAAAATAATTTAACTTTTTTTCTCCTTGATGAGAATATCAATGTCAGAAAAAGCATTTTCCATTGCTTCACAATGATAACGCTCATACATATTGTAAATAAAATCAGTCAGCATAAGCTGATCCCAAAGCTCAAGAACCTTGTCGGCAGTTGTTCTGCGGCTATTGGCATATTGCTCTATCAGAAATATGAAAAAATCCATTTTTTCGGACATTGTTACTCCTCCCTGAAATAGCTTGAATTTCTCGGATCGCCTGTTATCTGCTCGCATTCCCACATATTAAAAATCGCAGGATAACCGAAATTCCACATTTCAAGTGAGCTGTCAGCAAGCATCGAATAGGTTTCCGATTTCAAAAACCTACGGAGAGCCTCCCATTCTGTTAAGCCATATTTCTGACAAATAAGCTTGATAATTTCCTTATCATAATATGTCAATATATAGGGCATAATATTTTTTTCATAAATATATCCCCCTTTTGAATTTCAGCAGTTCAAGAACCTTTTCGGTTTTAAAAGCATACTGATCCTTCAGCTTAAACGGCAGCAGTCGGCGTATCGCTTCATCCTCGTCATAAACACCGATTAAATATAATGAAATAACATCAAACGTCATATCATCTGCAACAGGTCCGATAATAATGTCAAACTCTTCACCGTTTTTTCGTTCGGTACGGCAGGAGCTTACAAATTTCAACCAATCTTTATCAGCAGATTCATAACGAATAACTTGAATTTCTGAAATAAGTTCATCGTTGAAATCAAATTCATTAACTATCGGATTGCCGAATTTTTTACGTTCGGCAGTTAATCTTGCCCATTTTTTTGCTTGTTCATATTCTATATTCTGATGTTAAATAAAACGCTGTTCCAAAGTCAAGAGCTCGGTTACTTACCAGTATTTTCGGATTTCTTACCTCAACATTACTTCCGTGATATAGTTTCATTTGATATTCCTTTATTACGGGACAGAAACCCATCCCAACATTTATAACTATTAACCGTCAATTATCCGCCCATTTGATAACAACCGTATCGCCAAGCTTAAGCTTTTCCATAAATCCCGCCTTTTTTCCATTGACGGTGGTTATCATATCTCCGCTTGGAGGAGGATTATCAAGATCTATATCGGCTATTGCCATAAGCTCGATAAATTCATGCGGTTCATTATTCGGACGCGCTTCAAGAGTAACCGTCCTTCCATTGAGAATAACATAAAAATCATCATCGGATTCAGGCAGAACAGGTACTTTTACCTCTTCCGGCGTAGTTTGCACAGGTTCTGAGGCATAGCTGCCCTGAACAGCATTTTTCTCCGCAACCGCCTTGGCTATTCTTCCTGCCTTTGATTCCTCTGTTATTATCTTATCGCCTGTTACAATATCATCGCCTGCACGGAGTATATAATCGAATGTGAGCTGTTTTCCTCCCTTGAAAAATCCAACAGCTGACGAATCAAACGGAAGCATTGCCATAAGGTCACCGAGGGTATCCGTTTCATTGATAACAACCTTATCGTTATTCTGAATATCATAATCCTTGCCGACAGGCTTGCCGTTTACTGTTGCGGTTATGCCGACAGAATATTTAACTCCGTCTATACTTACGGTCTTATCGGAAAGTTCACCTGCAATATCGGAAATGTTCACGCTTGCGTCCATACCGCTTTCGGCAGGCACAAACTCTATTATATCACCCTGCTTGACGTTCATATCAAGTGCAGCAGGCATGCCGTTAAGCGTGATCTGACCAGGAACGGAGAAGCTGCCCTTCATAAGCTGACGCTCGCCGTTAAGCGTAAAGGAAAGATTTTTTCCCGAACGACCGATTATCTGATTGGTCTTGAAGCCTGCCATAACAAGCATATCGGCAACGCTCACCGCTCTTGTATCGAAAATACGCATTTTCTTTCCGTTGAGCGTGACCACCGAAAAATCATAGCCCTTATTAACGACCGCTGTAACACCTATTCCTATCGGCGTTACATATTCAGGACCGCCTATGCCTGTTCTGCCGATATTTATATTCTTATAAGCATTCTTACCGCCAACGGCAACACGCTCCTTAGGTATTTCCAGCTTTTCCGCAACTGTCGGTGCAAGCTCGGGTATAAGACTTCCTCCGCCTACAAGGAAAACTGCCGCTGGTGGCTGACCGCCGTTTGCATCAAGTATACTTTCAGAAATATTCTGTGCAAGAGAGCCGACAGCAGGTGCAAGCGAAGCAAAAAATTCCTCCGCTTCAACTGTCTTATCAAAGCCAAGAATATCCGTATATTTTATACTGCCGCCCTTTGAAGCGGTTATTTTCATCTTTTCTGCGGCTTCAAAATCAACGATATAGCTGCGGATTATTTCCTCGGTAATTTCATCTCCAGCAACGGTCGACATAGCATATGCGACAATACTTCCGTTCTGAGATATTGCAATATCTGATGTTCCTGCTCCGATATCGACAAGAGCGATATTGATAAGTCTGACCTCGGGCGGGATAATAACATTCATTGCCGCGATCGGCTCAAGCGTAAGGCTTGCAACCTCGAGCTTGTTCATATCCATAACGGAATAAAGGCTTTCAACGACAACATTAGGCAAAAATGCGGCAATAAGCTCAACACGAACCTTCTTGCCCTTATGTCCGATAAGATTTTTTATCTTATAATCGTCAAGAAAATAGTTTACTACCGTATGTCCAACGCAATAAAAGACAAGATTTCCCGACTTGACCTTTTCATCAAGCTCATTCTGCGCCTTAAAGACGGTTTCAACCTCAAAAGCCTTTACCGCCTCCTCGGTGATAGCCTCTTTATCGTCAATATCAAATTCAAGCTCTGTTCTCTGGGTTTTCAAAGCGCGTCCTGCCGCCGCAATTGCGACCCTTGACAATGCAACACCTGTTTTTTCTTCAAGCTTACCCTTGACAAGCTTTACCACCCTTGCAACCTCAGCAATGTCCTCTATCTGACCGTCTATCATCGCACGCTGGGTATGTGCATACTCGCTGAACGCCTGAACGGTGAAGCCCTTTTCATCATTGCTTCCGAAAACTCCGATAACGTTTCTTGTTCCTATATCAAGTGCAAAGATCTCATTATCGGCTTGCTTGCGGAGCTTTTTAGGGGCGGATTTTTTAGCGCTTTTTGAGGCTGTTTTTGAAGAAGCCGCTTTTTTCGCCCTGCTTGCCACTGATGAAGCGCTGCTCTGCTTTTTCTTGGTGCTTTCCGTTTTTACCGCAGTGCTTTTTACCTCGGCAGGAGCAGTCTGCTTAGATTTTTTTATCACCTTTTCCTCATTTTTTTCGGGAGCTGTTTTCGGCATTTTTATCAGTCCTTTATTTTAAATGTACTTTTTATTTCCTTGACAGCCTCGCTGTCGGAGATTATAAGAAGCTTATCTCCGCTTCTCAATACGGATTGACCTCTCGGGATAATGAGAACTCCCTCTCTTGTGATCGATACTATATTAAAAAGCGAGGGCATTTTCATTTCCATAAGCATTTTTCCGTCATAAACATAATTCTCGGGAAGAGTGACCTCGAAAAGTGATACCATTCCGTTGTTCATTTGCAGGATCTGCTTTATTTTATTCGTATCGACCTCACGCTCGATTATCGAAGCGATGCTGTCCGTACTGTTAATAACTGTATCTATCCCAAACGCCTTTATCACTTCGACATTTTTCGGGTTATTCGCTCTTGCTATGGTCTTTTTTATCCCAAATTCATTTTTTGCAAGCTGGCAGGCTATCAAATTACACTGGTCGTTGCCCGTAACGCTGATAAAAGCGTCCGCCTCCGACGCTCCTGCCGCTCTTTGTATCTCGATATCAGTAGCGTCGCCAAGGATAACGGGAATATCTATCTCATCAGCCATCCTTCTGCTGACATCTTTATTTATTTCTATAACAAAAGGCTCATGCTTATGCTCCATAAGCGTCCTTGTAAGGTAATAGCCGACCTTTCCTCCGCCGACAATAATAACTTTCATCAGGCTTCTCCCTATTCAAAGAATTTTGCGCAAATAAGGCTATCGCCCTTTGCAATTTCATAATTTGAGAGGAAAACTCCTCTTATTGAGCTGTTTTCATGCTCTATCGCAATAACGGTTTCATTCTGTTCAAGCGAAAGATCGCTCAATCTATGCCCTATCATACGCTTTTCCGCTTCGATCCGTGTGATAACGATCGGGTGACCGTTGAGAACAACGCTTCTGTAATCACCCTGCTCGGTTATCGAGGAAATAAAGGTTTCAACAGTCGTATTAGTCGGGCAGATGGTTTTCGGTCCTATTTTTGTAAACACCTCACTCTTGGTAGGATCGTTCACACGGGCATAAGCTTCGGTTATGCCAAAAAATTCCTTTGCTATCTGAACCACCATAAGATTAACATTATCATCAGAGGTAACAGCAGCAACAGCGTCGCAGCTTTCAATTCCTGCCGCACGCAGAACGTCCATATCAACGGCAACTCCAACGGTAGTATAACCTGTAAAATCAGGCGATAAAGCGGAAAATTCATCATGTGATTCGGCAATAACGGATATATCGTGACCCAACTCGGAAAGCCTGTTGCAAAGGTTCGATCCGAGTATTCCGCAGCCTACTACAAGTATATTCATAAAAATACAGCTGTCCTTTCGGTAGTAATCAGTTTCATTATATCACTTAACCTCCGAAATTACAATAGTTAAAACAAAAATATTCGTATAAAATCACATTTTCCAAAAAAATAAATGAATTATGTATTTACAAGCGAAGAATTATATGTTATAATAT
>CAZUDC010000067.1:0-6685 GCA_964619105.1 uncultured Ruminococcus sp. | reverse complement strand
TCCGCTTGACGTGCGGAAGGTCATAGGTTCGAGTCCTATATCGTCCACCAAGAAACACCATCCGTTTGGGTGGTGTTTTTCTTTTTATGTCCAAAAGGCCGGGACCAACGAAGTTTGATCCCGGCCTTTTACCGTATATACTAGCCCATGGATGCCTATTTGTGGGATTACCATACAGTTGTGACGTTCAGCCTGTTTGCAATCAGCTCCTTCGCCTTTGTGAATCTATCGAAATAGTCTCCGCCAATTGTCTCAAATTCAATACCGCAGGTATGTAAGAACGCTTTTAACCTCTCTCTATTTCACTCTGTCGTTGGCAATGGTCTCACCCCGGGTACTATCCTGCACAAATGCAAGATCTTATATTCCGCTTTTGCCCAAAGCCGTTTCTCTGTCCCCCTTTCAAAAGGCTGTGAGATTGTTACCAGTTCTTTCGTCAACTGGCTTCCGTCTTCAGTGCGCTTCAGGCTTTTCCGGTCACGTATTCTCTTCTCTCTTTGTTATATTCTTTCCACCGGATTCTTTCTTCCCTGTGCGGCTCGTTTGTAGCAATAGTACACCAGTCATTCTTCTTCGCATTTCTCCAAGTTTTCTGCGGTGCAGTTCGATAAGAAGCTTGATATCAGGTGCGGTTGGGAATATAATAAACATAATAATTGCACCTCCACTCTCCCACTCTCATTGGAGCAGTCCAGAAACTTTGCCTGCTAAACCTCGGTCTCAATTTCAGTATAATATGAACTGCAAAGGTCTAATTGATGCACAACCATCCGGCAAGTGTATTTTCAAGTATACACGTTCTTTCCCACCGAGATACCCTTCAAAAGTCACAGCTACGCCATGGTTGTATGCAGGAATGAGGTGAATCTATGTTTCGTTTGCGCCCCGAGCAAAAAGGACGCTCTGTCAACACGGCATTCCATAACACGGCACCGGGTATGCAGGACACACATCCTGGCAAGATGCAGGTTGGCTATGCCGCCGCTGTTGTCTGCGATGTCGGCTGCGTACGGCCAAATAATGAGGATAATTATGTTTTGGGAAAATATATAAACGTTAACTCCTCGGATCACAGCCAGGCTTCCCTTTTCTCTTCCGATTTACCCGGCATGTGGCAGCTCGCCGGCGTTTTTGATGGAATGGGTGACGGCGAAATGGGAGAACTGGCTTCCCGGGATACAGCCGCTGTTTTCCTGGATGCATTGAATCCGCTGATGGGATCTTCCTCCAAGGAGGACGTGGATTTTTGTATTCGCAAGGCCTTTCTCAAAGCAAATAACCAGATTGTCATACTGCAGAAAACCTGTCGGATTTTCGGCACCACCGGAACCGTGCTGTGTACCAACGGTTCTGTGTTCAAAATCTATCACCTGGGCGACAGCCGTGCCTATCTGGTTCGTGAAAATGAGCTACTGCAGCTTACCGTGGATCAAACCCTGGCTCAGATGAAGCTAGAAATGGGAATATACCACGCGGATGCTCCCACTGCAGATGCGGACAGGCATAAACTCACAGAATACATTGGGCATGACCCGACCGGTGAAAATATCCAGCCCGTAGAGAGCCTTTGGATTTCCCTTCAAGCAGGTGACAATGTCTTGCTCTGCAGCGATGGTTTGTATGACATGTGCACAAGCGAAAAAATGGCAAAGATTCTTTGTGGTAGCAGTACGGTTCTCCAGAAAGCCACAACGCTTGTGCAAGAAGCCATTTCCGCAGGCGGTACCGATAATATCACATGTGCGGTTCTTTCGTTCCCATGATTTAAACATACAGGGAGGATATCTATGGACGTTTATACCACTGGCATTATCGAATCCAATCTAAACGAATGCGACGATATTGAAGAACTGAAGCAGAAAATTCTGCCCCTTCTGCAGGGCCAGCGTTCTGTCTGGGCCAAGAAAGTCGAGCAAATTATATCCGACAACCAATACACAGGTAAACAGCTTGCCCAGCTGTGCAAGGTCAGTGAGCCAGCCGTGCGTAAATGGAGAAAAGGCTCGCTTCCGCAAAGCAGGGACATGTACATTCGTATTGGATTCGCTGCCGGATATACCCTGGAGGAAATGAACACCTTTTTGATGCGATATGGCAAATGCCCCCAATTGTATATAAAGTCTTTGGAGGATGCCGTATGTATCTTTGTCCTCAGATCCGAACATCTGGCGCACACCTATGAGACATACCTCACTGTGCTGGACATGGTAAAGCAGGAATTCCAGGACGCGCCGGAAATCCTGCACAGCACATATACTACAAAGCATCTTTCCGCATCCTTCGCAAATTTGAAAAGCCTTGAAGAAATGGTCACATTTGTAAAAGCCAATACGCCTTCATATAAGCAGGCATATTCCAAGTTGTACAGCTATATTATTGCGTTTCTTCAGATCAATCTCCAAAACGAGTATATAGTCGACGGCGACGGGCACAAAGCAAGCTTTCACGCCATGGCAACCGAGTCACAGTGGTCTTCCTCCCTTCGGCATTGCATCTCCGAGATTCGAAACAAGCGCTGGTTCCCCCTGCGCCACAAGATTATCTCCCTGGGTCTGCACCTCAATATGGATACCGACGCAATTAACAAAATGCTGCAATACGCACAGATGGAGCCGCTCTATGCCAAAAATCCCCTGGAAGCCTCCATTATGTGGGCCATCGAAGAAGCAAAGCTTTGCTCCGATGACGACGCAATCATCCCGGACGGTTCCTCCGATCTGTGTAGCTTTGTAAAAGACATTCTCATCCAGCTCGATTTGGACGAGGAAGGAAACTACCTAATTGACGATCTGTAAAGCGAGGAAACATCATGGAAACACAAAACTATACTACCCAATCAACGGGTGCGGCTCTGGTTATTCTGGAAGAAGACCAATGCCGAGTTTGTAAGCTGGATACCCAGCCCATTTGGAAGATAGGCCGATACGCTCCCGGCATTTCCGCTATTCCCGATATTCTGTTTGCCTCCAAAATCGTAAGCCGTGAGCACGGCTGGATTCAAAACATTGATGGCCTATGGTTCTTCATTGACAATCCCAAAAACCTCAACGGCACTTTCCACAACGGCATCAAAGTGCCACGCAGGAAGGATGGGATAAAAACACCTGTCATGCTCGAAAGCGGAGATATTCTAAGAATCGACAATGAAAATCTGAACCACGCCAGTTCTCAGGGGGTGCTGATGCTTTTCACCACCGCCCCCGTCAGCGGGAGCTGGACCACATATTCGCTTAACCAGCAGACCACACATATCGGCCGTGACAAATCTTGTGATATTGTTTTGTCCCTCCCCGGTGTCTCTGCAAAGCACGCAAAGGTTTCCAACGTGAATGGTAATTACTATCTTTCTGACAACAGAAGCCGTGCCGGGACCTTTCTTAATGGCCGCCAAATTACGAGCAGTGCCTTACTGCGGGAGAAGGACTGCATTTCTATTTGCGATTGCAACTATTTCTTCCTGGGAAACAAGCTTCTGTTCGCCAGGGATAATTAAAGTCAAGAATCATGAACAACCGGCAGAGCTGTGTAAGCAGACTCTGCCGGTTGTTCATTTGGATTCCTACAATTATTCTTTCTTGTTGCTTCTTACGGGATTTGCGGATTGAATTGGCTAAGTGCGTGATGTATAATAAAAGAAACCTCCAAAAAGGGAACAGGGAGTTCCTTTGGAATTACACAGCGCCGGAAGAAAAGCTGTAACGGTATGCTTCTACCATCCTGCCCCAATTTATGCAGAAAAGAGGAATGAGTATGACCATTATGTCAAGAAGCCGACAATATGGAGTAGTTTTTGACCACTGGCAGATGAAAGAATTTCTGGGATCGGGTTCCGGTGGAAAGTCCGCCGTATTCAAGCTCAGCCGTGCCGATTCTGCATGGGGCACAAGTGCCCTAAAAATAATCAGCCTGATTGAGGAAGAAGGAAACATCGACTCCATTTCCGCCTATCGGCGAAACGAGTACGAGCAGGCCAAACGCGAGTGCAAGGAATCCGCCGAGCAAGAAGTCCGCCTGATGGACACCGTGCACGGCAATACAAATATCGTAGATTACCTGGATCATAAATTTGTTGAGTGGTCTGACGAAACCGGATTTGGCTGCGATATGCTGATTCGCATGGAGCTTCTTGAAGATCTCCGTAGTAAGCTACGCAGTGCCTACCAGTATTCAGAGCCGGAAATTCGAAAAATCGGCAAAGACATTTGCACCGCCTTGGTGCTCTGCCACAAAAAAGGGATTCTACACAGAGATATCAAACCGGAGAATATTTTTGTCAATTCAGACGGCAATTTCAAACTTGGAGATTTCGGAGTATCCCGGATTCTTAGCACCGCCCCCACTGCCGTGGCAAGTACCGGAATTGGAACCCCGGAATACGCCGCTCCAGAGCAGTTCACCGGCCATCACGATAAGCGTGTGGACATTTATAGCCTGGGGTTGGTGCTGTACGAACTCAGCAACGGGAACAGACTTCCGTTCGCAAGCACTGGTTATGCCCGTCCCGTAGACGTGGTGCGGCGTCAAACAGGCGAACCGCTGCCTCCTCCCTGTAACGCCAGTCCCACTTTAGCACGCATCATTCTGAAAGCCTGTGCCTACAACAAAGAAGAACGTTATCAGACTGCTGAAGCCTTTCTGTCCGCTCTGGAAAATCTGTCCGATGTTCCTTCTACAGCTGTCAAAAATCCCGCTGTTCAAGAAATTTCCCCCTTGCCCAGCGCCAACGCAACCCAACGGGCCTGTGCAAACGAACTGTGCTCAAATGCCACCGTTCCTGCAGAGTCCTTTGTATGCCACTGCACCGAAAAACCTGTGTCTCCAAAGAAGAAAACCAAGTCTATTTCCAAAGCCTTGATTTTTACTTCGGTTCTGCTTCTTGTCATCAGCCTTGCGGCAGCTTCCATTTTCAGCACACAGCGGGCATCAAGGAAAGATGTTGCCGCTGAGACTGTGGTGGAAAGCACCTCCCTGCCCACCTCCACTTATGAGACCGCAGTCGCTCCTGTCAGCCAGGCCCAGCCCGATTTTCTCGATACTGCCACCGCCTATGCCGCCGATGGGCGCTATCGGGAAGCCATCGGGCTGCTGGATAAGGCATGGCAAGAATCAGGTGATGTTCGATATTACGAAGCTGCCGCAGAATACCGCTTTGATTTCGGCCTGTATAATGTCTCCCTGGTGGCTGCAGGTGGAAATAATACCCTTGTCGTCAATTCCGATGGAACCGTAAACGCTTCGGGGCGCAATCATTGTGGACAACTTGCGGCCAATAATTGGACCGATATCGTTGCCGTGGGTGTTGGCGAAAAGCATGTTGTAGGGTTAAAGTCCGATGGCACTGTGGTTGCGGCAGGTAGCAATGACACCGGCAGATGTAACGTGTCTACCTGGCACAATGTGAAAGCCATTGCCGTTGGTGTCAGTCACACCGTAGGGTTGCTGAATGATGGGACTCTGGTAGCAACCGGATACGGAGAATCCGGCCAGTGTGACACCGAGAAGCTTATGCAAAAAGCAGGTGACAGACGAATCGTCTCTGTTGCTGCAGGATATTATCATACCCTGGCACTGCTGGAAGACGGCACCGTCATTGCGCACGGCAGCAATCAGTTTGGTGTCTGTGACGTTTACAGCTGGAATAATATTGCAGCCATTTACGCCGGACCGACATATTCGCTCGCCTTAAAAACTGACGGTTCCATTGTCGCTGCAGGTCAGTACGTAGCGCAGTGGGATCTTGCAAGTATGAATAACCTAGACAATCTTGCAGCCGGCACGCAGTGTGTCTTTGCAATAAGCACAAATGGAAGCCGCACCATTCTACCAGTGAATTCGAAGGATAGTACGAACGCCGAATCGTATGAAAACATGGACTGGTGGGCCAACGTCGTTGCCATATCCGCAGGTACCAATCACGTTGTAGCCGTCACGGAAGCTGGGGATGTTCTCTGCGCCGGCACAAATAACTACCATCAGTGTGATTTAAACGGCGCAACACGTATAATGCTGGAGCAGGGGAAATCAAGCAACAACAGGAAAAATGCTGTTCAGGCTGGGTTGATTTTTTATAGGAATAACGATGTTGCATATCACCAAATCATCGGCCGCGACCAAAATGGCTGCCCCGTATGGAGCTACTCTTCCAACCACTACGAACGTCAGCAGTGCATCACCGTATCCGAAATAGGGCAAGACCGAGATCACTATTACTTTACCGAAAGTGGAACGATTATTGCATTGGATGTGGATACTGGAAATGTGCTATGGAAAAATACGGATTTTCAGGGATATGCCCCCCGGAGCTGCATTGGCAAAGACGGAAGGATTTATCTCAGTGGCCTTGAAGGCCCGGCTTTCTTTGCCGTCAGTGCCGAAGGAGAAACGTTGAATCGGATTTCTTCCTTTGAGCCCCACTGCGGTATTCCCTCTTCCATCGAGGTAGAAGATGACTACATTGTGATAACTTTCAGTGAGGCGTGTCTCCAATTCCACATTCGTACCGGCGATTACACCTACGAATCACATTCCATGTGACCGTCCCTCCCGAAACAACTGCGCCGACCTGCGTTCGCTCAAAGGGTTGGCATTTAAAAAACAACGTATATGCCACGCTCCCATTTGCTGTTCCACCGATAAATCTGCTAGATTCCAATACCCAATGAAAAGGAACGACATGAGCCGTTCC
>CAZUDC010000066.1:0-6802 GCA_964619105.1 uncultured Ruminococcus sp. | reverse complement strand
ATATATATATATATATTAGAGATATTTCATGGTGTGGCAGTGGCGTAGAGATTGACTATACAAAATAACTTAGATAAAAGTTTGCACTAAAAATGTAGTGATCTTTGTAATTATGAATACTATTATTTCGATGAATTATACGGTTACGGTTCTTTTTGGTTTTGAAGAAAAACGCGTTCGTGCAATCTATTAACCAATAATGAACTTACTTAACTATATAGGAAGTAAGTCAGCTTGTAAATACACCGACACCAACCTATATAATCAGCAATGTCACAGTAAATGCCATGTAGGTTTTCTACACGGCATTTTTTGTTTACTGCTTTAAACCGTGAGTTGTTGTATTTTAAAATATAAGACACAAAGCACATAACATATAAAGAAGTAAATTGACGCAGAAATCCCGAAGTATCCACATAATAACATAAACACAACAGTAATAGGCTGTATGTTGAATTTTGTGCGTTGTATGTTGACATTTCTATTAACGTAAGAAAGAATCTGAGTAGGTGATAAAAAATGCACTTTAGAGATATACCGAGATTTACAAGTGACGGTACATATAATGTAGACGTGCCTATTACGTGTATACCAAAAACCATAGTGGAATACAAAAATGACTATGGTTTGGAGTTGAATCCTGATTTTCAGCGCGGAAATGTTTGGACAGAGCAACAGCAGAGTAGATGGCTTGAGTTTTTATTTAAAGGTGGTAAAAGTGCAAATATTATACGTTTTAATTGTCCAATGTTCCAAGGAGCGGGGAAATTTAGGAAAATAAATCCGACGGAAGTACTTGAAACACACATGGTTTGCGTTGACGGTTTGCAGCGATTGACAGCTATGTTAGCTTTTCTGGATAATAAAGTACAAGCGTTCGGCTTGTATTTTAGTGAATTTGAGGACAGACCCGGATTTGATTACTGTTTGCGTTTCAACGTAAATGGTTTGCAAACACGTAAGGAAGTGCTGCAATGGTATTTGGATCTAAATACAGGTGGTACTGTGCATACGTAAAAGGAATTGGAACGGGTGCGTAAATTGCTTGCACAGAGCGTAAAGGCATAAGCTTATTGCGTCAGAAATGAGGTATTTGCTTGGATATATTAAAAATGAAAAATCTTAAAAAGTTAGAATGTATGTTTACTTTTACAGTATGAATTAGATGATAAAAGCTTGCTTGCCTTTGAAGTACATGAGCAGCATCTTGAAATGGTTTACGTTCCAAAAGGTGTTTATACATTAGCGACAAGCACACTTTTTACAGACAATTTTATTGCGCATATTAATTCGCAGGTGTATAAGCTTATTGCGACAGAAAGTGAGTGTGTATAGTTATGTATGCAAATAAGAAGTTTGATTACACTAATGTAACACCGTCAAAAGTGTTTGAAAAGAGCGTAAATGCTATGTATGTCCAAAGGTATAAAGCAGAACAAATGTCAATGGAGGAAATAAAACAGCAAGCCTATTGTGAGTTGAGAGATGTCTATATAGCCTTGTTTGCTGACGCAAGTAATTACTATGTATCACAAGGTTTGGTATTAACAAAGGGAATGATAGCCGATCGTAACTTAATAGAGTTGTCATTGCAATGCCTGTCTGAAAAAGATGTAAATGCCTATAAATGTTTCAGCTACTTGAAGCAGCTTGGGGCAATCAGCGTATGTGGTGCAGGATATATTTTTGAGGACGGTTGGTTTTAACTAATTATACGCAAATACTTGCCGTTTGAACCACAATATGCTATAATGATTAAGTCGGCTTATGGGTTGTGTGTTTGTGTGAGTAGAAAGGCGGCGTAAAAATGTCAAAGATAGTGTGTTTTCATAATCCTAATGAACCCTATGGTTTTTTATCGAACTGGTATAAAAGCGTGTTTACGGAAGATGGTATAAAGTATACGTCAGTAGAGCAGTATATGATGTATCATAAGGCAGTATTGTTTGGCGACGCAGACACAGCCGGAGCAATACTTGCAACCGATGACGTAGCCGAAATAAAGCAATATGGTAGACAGGTACGACAGTACGACGATGTAAAATGGTCAGCGGTACGCTATAACGTTGTAAAGCAAGCGGTCTATCTCAAATTTACGCAGAATCCACAGTTAGCAAAACAGCTGAAAGCAACAAAGGATGCTATTTTGTGTGAATGTGCCGTACATGATAAGGTGTGGGGCATAGGTTTGTCTATGCATGATCCTAACAGATTAGATCCAAGTAAATGGCGTGGAACAAATATGCTTGGCAGAGCGTTGATGGAAGTGCGCGTAATGTTGTAAGAGGTGTATATATGAACGGTAGATATACGATACTTTGTCGGGTGCGTGATGCAGAAACTGGGAGAATTGTAGGGATTAAAGTACACGATAATTTTGGTACACCTAATAATACGATAGATATACCAGTAGGTAAGTATATGTTAATCAAAGGTAATTGTACAAATGGTACAGTTTTGAGTGCAAACAGAATACAAGCAGATGTGCCGTTAAAAATAAACGCAACCGCTAATAAAATAACAGTTTATCATGGTTCGTATGCAGAGCATTTTGTACCAACTTACGGCAAAGGAGTAGATTCGCACGACTACGGCAGAGGTTTCTATACAACGCCGAATAAAGAACTTGGTAAAGAGTGGGCGTGTAGTTACGGTGATCACACAGAAGGATGGTTGCACACCTATGAACTTAATTTAACGGGTTTAAGAGTGTTTAATTTTGAAAATTTAGCAACAACGGAGAGAGTGTATTCTTGGCTGGCAGAATTGTTGAAGCATAGAGCAGGTGATACCTCAAAGCGTTATAAGGTACAGTCCGCACGTTTTATAGAACGTTATGGCTTAAATTTGGATAATTACGATGTAATTATCGGTTATAGAGCCGATTCATCGTATTTTTACATTGCAAAATTTTTCATGCGTGACGAGTTAGACTGTAGTTTGCTTGAAGAGGCATTGAAAATAGGAGATTTAGGCATACAATGTTTTATAAAGTCACCAAAAGCCTTTGCACAGCTGACAGAAGTAAGTGTACAATCAGTAGATTATAATGTGTATGCACAGAAGTATAAAAAGCGTGATAGTGAAGCACGTACAAAGCTCTATGCATTACAGGCATCGGAACGTAATGCGTTGACATATACGGTAAGTAGATTACTGGAAGATAATTGAGGCTAAAACGAGGAGGAATCGAAAAATGTTATTTGATGAAGCAGAAATCGAAACTTGGAAAGAACATAATCGAGCGTACAATCCGCTATATTTGGAGGAACTCATGTATAACGTAGGCGAGTTGTTTGCAGATATACAGGTATATCTGCCCAATATAGATGTTAAGTGGTTTATAAATGATTTTATGCACACAAATGTAGCACATAGCGCATTGGATAAAGGAAGTCCCAAAGAGGTAAACTATGCACCGGGCGATTTTGTTAATGCGTATACAAAAGAGCGTGGTTTAACATACAAAACTGGTGATAGCTGGGGTGGTTTTTTAAATGTCTGGGCAGGGCAACTTTACAGTTATCTTATTTGGTACTATAATATACCTGCACAGAAGATAATACAGTATTTACCGTTGGATACAGTGGAACAAGTATATCCGGGTGCACACGATCTTGACATTAATTTGGCGGCTGAACGCATATATAAGCATAACATTGAAAATAAAATGCACGAATAAACACCTATAACGGTTGCAAACAACACCTCTATATGTTATAATTACAATTATAGAGGTGTTGTTATGCATTATTGGACAACAAAAGAGTGTGCACAGAAGTGGGGGCTAACGGAAAGAACTGTACGCAATTATTGTTTAAAAGGTGCGCTATCAGATGTGATACAGGTAGGAAAGCATTATTACGTACCTGAAACAGCCGAGAAGCCTGTGCATAAGAACACAAAACCGCAGTTGGCGCTACCGTTAGCCGAAGTATTGTGCACAGAATTGTAGCAAAGAAATAGCAACGGAGCGTATCGTATGTTGCAAACGAGCGTAGCCTATAATTATAATAGTTTAGGCACATATACGTCGGAGCAGGTGCAACAGATGTATACAGCCTATGTGTCAGCGGACAGTGTAAATAAAATAGATCACAAGGTCTGTATGTTGTTTCGTTGCGTAGATTATGTTGTATGTAAGTCTAAAATGCGTTTAAATGTGCAAATGTTAGATCATTTGTATGCTATGTTAGCAGAAAATACAGATGCTGTTAAGCATAAACCGCATAAGCAACTGACAGCTGTAAAGTGTAATGTTAGTGAGCTACAAGCCTATTTGCAGGAGTATAATCGTGTAAAGAAGAAAACGCTTGTAGACATTATAGATTTGCAATATAAGCTGAAAAAGGCATATCAGATATATGCGAATACAACTCTATTATTTTTGGTAATGCTAAAGGAATGCCTACGTTGTAATATATGCCCATTTGTGCTTGATCGTACCGAACGAACGGAATATGTACAGGTGTTAAATGACGATAGTGAGCAACAAGCTGCCGATGTGTTATGTGAGATTTGTATGGAAGCACAGAACCGCTTTGCAGCACAGCTAAAAGCATTAGGTGTAAATGCGCGTATGCAGTAAGTTTATTTGTAACATTGTCTGTCTTTACGAAAGAAACAGATTATTTATGTTAATAATGCTACTGCATAAAGCTGAAAATAAAATTTACGAAACACAAATGGAAGAATCCAATGCTTTTTGATGAACAATATGGCTTTATTAAACAAGGGATATCTATGAACCACACAATATTTATAAATGCCGAAAGACGTAAGGATGCCTATACCAAATACAATATTTAGGAGATGTTTGTAATGTTACATGTTTTATATAAGGGTAATCTCAATATTGGAAATAAGCAATTGGATTGTGCTGTTTTAGAAGATGGTACACGTATACTTACTAATACTGCAATATTTAATGCTTTTGGTATATCACAAAATGTATGTAAAAGTATTGAAAGTTATAGATTGCAAAATGTACCTGTTTTTATTAATGCTAATAACTTAAGACCATTCATTGAAGATATTTTAGGTGGTTCAGGAGCTTCTCAAAAACAAGAGAAAGCTTCAGCATCAGGAGGAAGTAAATCCGTTTTCGGGAATAGTTTATTGTGCAGATTGCGGAAAGAAAATGTATCTTTGTCGTTCAAAAAGTCTTAACGCTGATCAAGAGCATTTAAAGTGTTCGGCTTATGCCAAAGACAAAGAAGATTGTTCTGCACATTTTATCCGTACTGTTGCACTTGAAGAAATCGTATTATCCGAACTCAGGAAGATGACAACTTTTGTCAGGGGAAATGAAGCTGAGTTTATTGAGCTTGCAATGCAGAACTCACAGCAGAAGCAATCAGCCGAACTGAAAACGGCAAAGAAAAAACTTGCCCAGTCGGAAAAGCGAGTTTCAGAACTAGACAAGCTGTTTGCAAGGCTTTATGAGGATAACGTCAGCGGTAAGATTTCCGATGAGCGTTTTGAGATGATGTCGAAAAATTATGAATCCGAACAAAAAGAACTCAGACAGGTTGTATTAGAACTGACAGCATTTGTTCAAGCGAGTGAGCAGAAAAACGCTGACACGGCTCAATTTATCGGAATTGTACGCAAGTATTCCGAAATCCCGAAGCTCACTCTCGAAATTATGCACGAATTCTTTGAAAAGATTGTCGTATATGCACCTGACAAGTCAAGCGGACACAGAACACAACATATTGACATTTGTTTTCGCTTCAATGTTGCGGTTGCAACCGCTGTCGCCGACAGTATGGTTTACGACAAAAAGAGAAAGGTTGCGTAGGATTTCCTACACAACTTTCGGTTACATATTAAATACTTCTGTATGGGTGGTCGCCTTTAAGGGAGCGCTTTTATTTTACTTGGTATTTGAAAGCTTCCAGCGGAATGCTGAAATTCTTTGAGCCTTGGTGTTATCGTAAGAAATATTGCTACAAGCTGTGCTGATATCGTTATAGCGATAGTCATTCTTTCCGCCGCCGCCGAAATTGAACAGACCCTTGATTCCCTCCGAACCGAGGTTACGCTGAACAACAGCTCCTATCGCATGGCTTTCACGGAGAGTTTCAAGTATATCCTTTGCGGCGATAGGCTTGGTATCGCATACATTATATACGCCCATATAGTTCATACCCGGGGCAATATTAAGTATACCGACAACAAAATCAACGAAATTATATACACAGCAGAAGGAATATCCGTAATCGCCATAGCCATAAACAAAAGCACAGCCCTCCTTAGGGTCATAAACCTTTGCTTTAAGATTTTCTATATATTTCTTTGTATAGAAGGGCGAAACTCTTGCTATTGCACACTTGCAGGAAGGACTTTTTGTGACGATCTTCGCCATAGTCTTTTCACTGTCATACTTCATCTTTCCATAAGCCGTAGTCGGCTTCTCGTCCGAGGTCTCACGGATAGGCTCACGGGTCTTCTGCGGGGCATATACCTGATATGTGCTTAAAAGGATAATATCGCCGACGCCTGCGTCAACAGCCGCTTTGTAAAGATATTTATCAACTGCGGCACTTTTCTTTTCCTCAACAGAGGTTATTACCGGCGGAAAATCATTATCACAGGAACAAGCAAGATGGATAAGAGCGTCAACGCCGCTTCCGTTCAAAATATTTGTAATATTATCTTTATCATCAATTTCAGCCTGAACAAAGCTATAATTCGGTGAATCGACAAATTCATTCGGCTTGCTGTCTGTGCCGATAACCTTGAAACCTTTTTCGAGGAGGGTTTCGGTAAGAGCAAGGCCAATCATACCAGATGCACC
>CAZUDC010000065.1:0-6868 GCA_964619105.1 uncultured Ruminococcus sp. | reverse complement strand
TTATCGGTTCTGCACAGCGTGTTCCTGTTCCTACAGGTTCTACAACTATCCTTACAGCTGTTGTTAAGGGTGCAGACGTAACTAAGGAAGGCATCAATGCTGCAATGAAGGCTGCTGCTTCCGCTTCCTTCGGCTACAACGAGGATCAGATCGTTTCTTCCGATGTTATCGGTATGAAGTACGGTTCACTCTTTGATGCTACACAGACAATGGTAGCTAAGATCGCTGACGACCTCTACGAGGTACAGGTAGTTTCCTGGTACGATAATGAGAACTCCTACACATCACAGATGGTAAGAACGATCAAGTACTTCGCTGAACTCAACTAATTATAATAAAAAAATAAAAAACGATCGTTAATAAAATACGCAGGCCTTCCTTTTCGGTAGCCTGCGTATTTTTATGCTTCTGCCTGCATTTCCTCAAGCTCAAGCTTTCTTTCGCGTTCTGCTCGCTGACATTCGACAATAAACCTCGAGATCAGCTCCTCATTATGAGGTGTGACCTCAACAAACTGACAGCCATAGCCCTTAAAAGTGCCGTTTGTATCATTTTGCGAACGGAGTATTTTCGCTTGAATCTCAACCTGACCATCAAGCATAAACATTGTAAAAACATCACCCGTTTTGAAATCATACAGGCTATGCAAAAGGACTCCGCCGAGATTAATATCAAGTATAGTCGCCTTTATTTCGTTATCTCCATCATATTTAACGCTCATATCCCCTCTTGTGACCTTGGTTATATATGCAGGGGTTCTTGTTGCTACCTTAAATGAGCTTCTGCGTTCCTCCATGACCTCACCGTCATCGATTTTGAATTCAACAGCAGAGCCTGTGCATTTTTCAATAACGCTTGCACATTTCACTCGATCGCCATTGAAGCATTCAAAAATTACGGTAATGCTGTCGCCCTTTTTAAGTGAACCGATATCTCTTGCTTTAACGGAAACAAGCTCCATTCCCTTTGTTTTAAAAAGAACCTTTGGAAATGAGAACAGCTTTGATGTAACAACTAATTTTCCCTTGGAATTATAAATGTTAATTTTTAATATTTTCTCTTTTTTCACCATAATATCACCTCTCCCTTTTGCTCTTTTGTTTAATTATACCGAAACAATAGTAATTTTTCAGCTTTATGTTGTAAACAAACAAAGAAGAAACAGGAAATAAATTTAAAAATCAGCCGTACCTGCTTTCACAAGTACGGCTGATTTTTTTCATTGTATTTTTATGCCTTCTTCGCACCTTCCCAGTCCTTAAGGAATCTTTCAATTCCGCTGTCTGTAAGTGGGTGCTTGACCATCTGACGGATAACGTTTGCAGGAACTGTTGCGATGTCACAGCCAAGTCTTGCACAGGTTGTAACGTGGATAGGATTTCTGATCGACGCTGCAATGATCTCGGTTTCAATTCCCTGAGCGTCAAAAATATCAACGATCTCTTCGATAAGGTTCATACCCTCCATACCGATATCGTCTAGTCTGCCGAGGAATGGAGATACATATGTAGCGCCTGCATTAGCCGCAAGCATAGCCTGAGCTGCGGAGAATATAAGTGTAACATTTGTCTTGATGCCCTTAGAGGTGAGAATCTTACAAGCCTTAAGTCCTTCTTCACACATTGGAAGCTTGATAACAATGTTCTTGTGGATTGCTGCAAGAGGAAGAGCCTCTTCAACCATCTTATCAGCTTCAAGAGAGATAACCTCTGCGGAGATAGGACCGTCAACGATCGTTGTAATTTCCTTTACAACCTCCTCGAAAACTCTGCCTTCCTTAGCGATAAGAGAGGGGTTTGTTGTTACGCCGCAGATCACTCCGAGATCGTTTGCCCATCTGATGTCGTTTACATTAGCTGTATCAATAAAAAGCTTCATAATAATTTATCCTTTCTTTTTAAGGAGATACCGTCAACTTTCATCTCTAACTGCAATAACGAGGCTTTCAAAGAGCGAGTTGTACCGTTTATTCCCCTCGGGAATACGGACATAGCCCGTCCCTCATAGAAACCTCGAATTCACAGCCACCCGAGCTGACTGTACCGCCGTTTAAGCTTAAAATTTTCTCTGCAACGCTCTGTGCGTCATTCAAATCGGAGAAAAATTCCTGATGATTTGAGGAAAGCTTTGACTTAAAGCTCTGCGAGTTCGGCAAGCTCGTTCTTTACTGCCGGATAAATCTTGTCGTAAAGTGCGAAATACCTGTCGTAAATCCCGGAGTTCTCCTTGACAGGCTGCTGAATCCTGTCAACCCCGACAATAGCCTTGCAAGCCTCGGGAACTGTCTTATATATTCCTGCGCCGACCATTGCAAGGATCGCAACGCCGAGAGCCGGACCTTCAGACGAAGAAGCGGTCTTTACAGGACATTTATAGAGATCTGCGAGCATCTGTCTCCATATAGGAGATTTTCCGCCGCCGCCGCAAGCCATCATATCGGAAACGTTGATGCCCATTTCCTTGCATATCTCAACGCAGTCACGGAGCGAATAGGAAACGCCCTCCATTACAGCTCTCATCATATCGCGCTTGGTATGCATTGCGGAAAGTCCGAAGAACATTCCTCTTGCATTCGGGTCAAGATGCGGCGTTCTTTCACCCATAAGATATGGAAGATAGATCAATCTGTTTGAGCCGACAGGCACATTTTCAACCTCTTGATTCATAAGGACATATTCATCAACGTCCATACCCTTTGCGGTATCCTTTTCAGCCTGACAGAAATTATCTCTGAACCATTTAAGGGAAAGCCCTGCACCCTGGGTAACACCCATAATATGCCAGCAATTTGGAACTGCCGCACAGCAGGTATGTACTCTGCCCTTGGGATCGATGGAAATGCTTGAAGTATGTGCAAAAACAACGCCGCTCGTTCCGATGGTTGTAAATGCCTTGCCGTCCTCAACAACGCCTGTTCCGACAGCGGCCGCCGCATTATCACCTGCACCGCCGACAACAACAGTGCCCTCCTTAAGACCTGTGAGAGCTGCCGCCTCTGCTGTGATTTTTCCCGTTACCTCGCAGGATTCATAAACCTTGGCAAGCATAGACATATCAATATCAAGCTTTTCGCATATCTCCTTGCTCCAGCAGCGGTTAGGAACGTCCAAAAGCTGCATACCCGAAGCATCCGAAACCTCTGTTGCAAATTCGCCAGTCAGCTTGTAGCGTATATAATCCTTGGGAAGAAGGATATGACGGCATTTTCTATAATTTTCGGGTTCGTTATTTCTTACCCAGAGTATCTTTGCGGCAGTCCAGCCTGTGAGCGCAGGATTGGCGGTGATCCCGATAAGCTTTTCTCTGCCTATCCTTTCGTTCATCTCGTCAACTTCCTTAGCTGTACGCTGGTCACACCATATGATCGATCTTCTGATAACATCGCCGTTCTCATCGAGCATAACAAGGCCGTGCATCTGACCCGAAAGTCCAATGCCGACAATATCACCATTATCAACTCCGCTCTCCGAAATTACAGCCTTAGCCGTGCCGACAGCGGCATTATACCAATCCTCGGGATCCTGCTCAGCATAGCCGTTTTTCGGCTGATACATAGGATATTCAATTGTTTTTGAAGCGATAACATTTCCTTTTTCATCGAAAAGGACGGTTTTTGTTCCGCTTGTTCCGAGATCTATACCTATAACATAACGCATTATTATCATCTCCTGTTTACAGAATTTGCCCCTGCAAAAACAGGGCAGGGGCAATTATTGATCAAAGATTAAAAAGCACGTTATTAACGATAGCTTCAAGCATTTCCTGTCTGCCGCTTGTTACGGAGGAAGTAACCTCGCCCTTTTCAAGGGCATACCTTTCAAGATCAGCCATACCAACCTTGCCTGCAACGATATCAGCACCGATGCCTGTTGTCCAGGAAGCGTAACGATCGTCAACAAAGCTGTCAATCCTGCCGTCAGCGATAAGAGCCTTAGCAGCCTTGAAGCCAAGAGCGAAGGTATCCATGCCTGCTATGTAGCTGTGGAATATATCTTCAAGTGTGAATGAACCTCTGCGAGCCTTAGCGTCAAAGTTCAAGCCGCCGTTTGTGAAGCCGCCTGCCTTGATAACCTCATACATACAGAAAGTTGCGTCGTAGATATTTGTCGGGAACTGATCTGTATCCCAACCGAGAAGTGAATCGCCCTGGTTAGCGTCGATAGAACCGAATGCACCATTCTCTCTTGCAACGCGAAGCTCATGCTGGAAGGTGTGCTGTGCGAGCGTAGCGTGGTTGGCTTCAATGTTCATCTTGAAATCCTTGTCAAGTCCGTACTTGCGGAGGAAACCGAGAACAGTAGCTGTATCGAAATCATACTGGTGCTTTGTAGGCTCCTTTGGCTTAGGTTCGATATAGAAATCGCCCTTATAGCCGATCGAACGTGCATATTCAACAGCCATCTTCATAAGGCGAGCCATATTATCAAGCTCAAGACCCATATTTGTGTTAAGGAGAGTTTCATAACCCTCACGTCCGCCCCAGAAAACGTAACCATTACCGCCGAGCTTAACCGTAGCGTCAATAGCCTTCTTTATCTGTGCAGCTGCGAATGCAAAAACATCAGCAGAAGGAGATGTGCCTGCACCGTGCATATATCTCGGGTGATCGAAGCACTTAGCTGTACCCCAGAGAAGCTTCTTGCCTGGATACTGCTTCATCTTTTCAGCTGTATAATCAACAATTTCGTCAAACCTAGCGTTAGTTTCAGCGAACGAGCCATATTCAGGAGAAAGATCGCGATCGTGCCAGCAGAAATAATCGATGGAAAGCTTATCCATAATTTCAAATGCAGCGTCAACCTTAGCCTTAGCTCTTGCAGTGCTGTCATCCTCGCCCCATGTCTTATCGGTAGTGCCGCAGCCGAACATATCTGTGCCGTCGCCGCCCATTGTATGCCACCATGAAAGCGCAAACTTAAGATGCTCTCTCATAGGCTTGCCGTCGATGACCTCATCGGGATTATAGTACTTGAATGCAAGGGGATTCGTGCTGTTCTTGCCCTCATAGGGGATCCTGCCGATGTTCTTGAAAAATTCGCTCATTTTTATTTCCTCCCAAAAAAATTCTGATTCTTTTGAATAATTTTCATCATTACTATATATTTTACATTGTAAACGATTTACTGTCAAGGGGTTTTTGTAAAAATTATATAGAAATTTCAGAAAAATCCATTAATTTGACCTTAAAATCACCTTCCGTGCCTTTGCTATTATACATTTATCATTATCATAAGTCAGCACAGAATCCGCACAGCCTGCGTCCACCCATTTGACCTCAGCGATCTCCGTTTCCTGCCGAACGCAGTCATAATTTTTCGCCTTTGCGATAAAATAAACAACATCCTTCTGCGTATCCTTTTTTGGACTGTATGTCACTGTCTCTCTGAAGGTGGGGTCGATAATTACGTCAATTCCCGTTTCCTCCTTTATTTCACGCCGAGCGGTTTCGACCTCTGTTTCGCCGTCTTCAACGTGACCCTTCGGAAACGACCAATGACCGCTGTTGATATGCTTTATCAGCAAAATTTCAAGATTGCCGTGATATCTGCGATAGACAACAGCGCCGCATGATTTTTCGTGTTCCATAAGCAGCTTTTTCCTTTCCGTGCAGTTATTTCCCATATTTTACTGGTATATAGTATTATAACCGCTCAAAATAGTATGTTCCTTATAATTATAACACAAAAAATCATATTTGTCTTGCATTTTTTTAAAAAAGATAAATTTTTTTGTCCGTGGGATTTTTTTATTTTCCTCGCCGTAAGCGTCAAAAGCACACTCTCCCGATGCAACAGAAGAATGTACTTTTCAAAAATAATTCGCATATATGATTTTTTTATCAATAAGGGCTTGCCCTGTCATTTAACGCAGCAAGGGTTTGCGAAGCCAGATTTTTCATCAGATCGTATCAAAGTGACGCAAGAATACTTGCTGTATTTAATACTAAACACCAATAAAATACAGAAAAAAATCTGTGCCGAAATCCCTTTATTCAAGCTTGTCGGCTTGATTTTTTCAAAGCTTTAAATGGTGTTTAGTATAAAGCGAATACTTTACTTTGGAGCTTTGGCGCAATATGACGGAAATATATGCAGTGCATACTTTAAGCTTATGTTAAAGGCGCACACAAAGCCATCAGGCATTCTTTGCACGGTGTTGCCGAGGCTTTCTGACAACGGATCCCGGTTGTGTTGCAAGCACATAAAAAGTCAATTTTTATTGACAATTTAGTGATCATGCTGTATAATATCATAAAGAGAGAAGGTGTTATTATGAAAGATGTAAACAATCCTATTATTAAAAAAATGGCGGAGGCAATCGTTGAGATTTGCAATCCGTTTCAGATTTTTCTCGTATCAAGCAAGCAAAACTCCTCGGGAGAGATAACAGCATTTAAGCTCTGTGCCGTTGTCGATGATAAATACAATGAAAATGAGCTGGAAAGCATAATACTTATCAATACCGACTGCCCTGTACCTTGCGACGTTATAATATACTGCGTTTCCGAATGGAATGAATGCCTTGACGATGACTGTACCTTTGCAGCACGCATTGACAATGAAGGAGTAATACTTTATGAGCAGAAGCAGCAGTCATAAAACCGACAGCAAGCGTTATTACGATTGGCTTTATCACGCATATCAGGATCTGCTTTCGGCAAAGATACTTATAGATGACAAGCGCTTATATGAACAGGTCGTTTTCCACTGTCAGCAGGCAATAGAAAAATCACTCAAAGCTTTTTTGCTTTACAAGGCGCATCGGCTTTTTGACGGTCATAACCTTACATGGCTTTGCAAGCAGGCGGCGATGCTGCTTGCAAAGCCATGTAAGGTTATGACCGTCAAAAAGCCGATGCGCCTTGTAA
>CAZUDC010000064.1:0-7088 GCA_964619105.1 uncultured Ruminococcus sp. | reverse complement strand
CTGCTTACCTGTGTAGAAAGGATGGCACTTGGAGCAGATTTCAACCTTGATATCCTTCTTAGTGGATCTGGTCTTGATCACATTGCCGCAAGCACAGGTAATAGTGGTTTCCTGATAATCAGGATGGATACCCTCTCTCATTCATAACACCTCATCTCTGTTTATATTATATGATTAGCATAGCAGCCCATCACATAACACGGACAGTAGTGCTATTTTTCAATCACTTACAGACATATATTATATCACATACACAAGTCGATGTCAAGCATTTTCGATAATTTTCCCGAATATTTTTTACTTTTTCTCTAATATCTCTATTGAACGTTCCATTTCGCTTATTTCACGCCTTGCTTCAAGCGTTTTTTCACACATAACCTTATAATTATCGATAATTCCGTTAAAAGCCTCATCATCTGTGCTTAAAAAAACATCAATAAAAGCCGACGGCATAACAAATCTTTTGCATTCTGTGCCAAAATTCGCTGTAATTGCAGAGCTTTCCTGATCTATGACCGTTCCGCCCCCGAAGCTCCTATGCGCAACGAATACGTTTCTGCCTTTTTTCAAAATATACTCAATGGCGTAAACTCGTACATTTTTCAAAACAGCGAAACGAACGCTTTGCTTTAATCAGCGGCTTCCTAAATTATGATTTTTCCACTAAGCTTTCACAAAAACAACCTGAATCAAAAGCATATAGCAAAGCGTTCCCGATATAATGCTTATCAAAGTATTTCTCTTCCATATATACAGAACAACAACAAGCAAACAAGATATTATCTCGGGAAGGAAATCCGATATATTCCCGATGCTGACGTCCTTCAAGCAATAAATAACAAGCATTCCCATTACCGCATATGGAAGCATGCGGCTGAATTTCCCTATAGAAGCAGGTATTTTCCTTTTTCCGTTCCATATCATAAACGGCAAAAATCGGATAAGGCTCGTAACAAGTGCAATAACTCCAACCCTTAGCAATACTTCCGAATCAATCATTCTCTTTTTCCTCCTTGCAGAACGCAAAAACCAAGGTAATTATAAACATTGTAGGAATAAGAAAAATATCTCTTCCGAAAATAATCAGACAAACAACAGAAACACATACACCAAGTATCGCAGGAAAATGTTTTTTATACGAAAGCCATTGTTCAACAAATATAGTTATAAACAAGGCTGTCAGTGCAAAATCTATCCCATTAGAATCAAATTTTATAATATCCCCGGCCAATGCTCCAATCACCGAGCCTGCAATCCAGTATATCTGATTTAACATCGACACAATAAAATAATATATTTTGCGTTTTTCGGGAGGTATACCCGTTTTTTCGTCACAAAGAAGAGAATAGGTTTCATCTGTAAGCGAAAAAATCAGATAAGGCTTAAATTTTCCAGTTTCCTTATATTTATCAAGCATTGATATACCATAAAACAAATGACGTATATTGACCATAAGCGTTGTCAAAGCAACAGTCAGAAGCGATGCTCCCTGCGTTATAAGACCTATTGCCGCATATTGCATTGATCCTGCGTAAATGCAAAGGCTCATAATAAACGCAAGAAATGTACCATAACCATTTGTCTTTAAAATCAGACCGAAGCCAAAGCCTAAAACAATATAGCCTGCAAGCACAGGCAAGGTAGCCGCAAAAGCACCCTTTAATAGCTTTTCATTCATAATATCACCCTTAATTCCACACAGAAAGAGCTACCCAAAGGATAGCTCAGAATCAATTATTCCCACTCCACAGTAGCAGGTGGCTTTGTCGTTATATCATAAACAACTCTGTTCACAGACTTGACCTCATTAACAATTCTCGCCGAGCAAACAGCAAGCACGTCATACGGGATCCTCGAAAATTCAGCTGTCATGAAGTCGGTAGTTTCAACCGCACGCAACGCCATCGTATAATCATAGGTTCTGCCATCGCCCATAACACCTACCGAGCGATTATTCGTCAGAACGGCAAAATACTGATTGACCGTTGTATCAAGTCCCGCTTTAGCTATTTCCTCACGAAAAATATAGTCAGCGTCCTGTAAAATTTCAAGCTTTTCATCGGTTATTTCACCGATAATTCTTATTGCAAGTCCAGGTCCCGGGAAAGGCTGACGGTTTACAAGAACATCGGATAACCCCAGCTCACGTCCCAAGGCTCTTACCTCGTCCTTAAAAAGCAGTCTTAACGGCTCGATTATCTCCTTGAAATCAACATAATCAGGCAGGCCGCCGACATTATGGTGCGACTTGATAACGGCAGCGTCACCAAGACCGCTCTCTATTATATCGGGATAGATCGTACCCTGTGCAAGAAAATCCACCCTGCCTATCTTCTTTGCCTCAGCTTCAAACACACGGATAAATTCCTCACCGATAGTTTTTCTCTTTGTTTCAGGCTCGGAAACGCCTCTTAATCTATCCATAAAGCGTTCCTTGGCATTGACCCTTACAAAATTTATATCCCAGTCAGAGAAAGCCGCTTCAACTTCATCGCCCTCATTTTTACGCATAAAGCCGTGATCAACAAATATGCAGGTAAGCTGATTTCCGACAGCCTTTGCAAGCAATGCCGCAAGAACCGACGAATCTACCCCGCCTGAAAGTGCAAGCAGAACCTTTCCCCCGCCGACTCTCGCACGGATATCCTCAATAGCAGCTTTGGCAAAGCTCCCCATAGTCCAGTCACCCTTACAGCCGCAAATATCCTTAACGAACGCCTCGATCATTTTACAGCCGTACTCGGTATGATTGACCTCGGGGTGGAACTGAACCGCATAAAGTCCCTTTTCTTCATTTTCATATGCCGCCGCAGGACAATCGGCTGTATGTGCTGTGATCTTAAAGCCCTCGGGAAGCTCCGAAACATAATCCGTATGGCTCATCCAGCAAACAGCCTTTTCAGGCAGATCATCGACCGAGCCGAAAAGCCTGCTGTTTTTTTCATAAAACGTTTCCGTCTTGCCGTATTCCGATGTGACGCAGGAGGAAACCTTGCCGCCTAACGTATATGCCATAAGCTGACAGCCATAGCAAATGCCGAGAACAGGCACACCCAGTTCAAACACTTCCTTATCGATATGCGGCGATTTTTCATCATAAACGCTGTTCGGTCCGCCTGTAAAAATAATGCCCTTAGGATTTTTTCCCTTGATCTCCTCGATCGGTGTTTTAAAGGGCATGACCTCGCAATAAACACCGCATTCCCTTACTCTACGAGCGATCAGCTGATTATACTGACCGCCGAAATCAAGAATTACGATCATCTCATTTTTCATAAAGCTTCCTCGATTCAATAATAAATTTCAAAATTTTCAAAAACAAACTTCTATTTTATTATGCCATAAATAAAATGAAACTTCAATACTTTTTTCCACCGAATTTTTTTATTTTTTCTTGCTTAATATAGATAATTGTGATATAATTGTTTTGTGTAATTGCATTTTTTGAATTATGGGAGAAAATAAATGAACCTTTTTTACAACTATATGAGCGCCGCCGCTGTTACAGTCTTTCACGGCGAGGGTCATTCACACGAGGACTTTGACGCCGCCGATATCATTCTTGACGCAGTTATCGACTCGGCAAAAATGATACCTTTTCTGTTTCTTGCCTTTCTATTAATGGAATTTATCGAACATAGAGCAGGCGAAAAGCTTGAAGGCCTGCTCAGACGTACAGGCGGCGGACGCTTTATCGGCTCGTTCGCAGGCGCAGTTCTCGGCTGTATACCACAATGTGGTTTTTCCGTTGCCGCTTCAAATTTTTACAGCGGCAGACTTATCACAATGGGAACTCTTATAGCAGTTTTTGTTTCCACCTCGGACGAGGCTATACCCGTCCTGCTTGCACACCCCGATAAAATATCGGCGATACTTCCCCTCCTGCTGACAAAGATGATCATAGCAGTCGCAGTCGGACTTATCGTTGACATTATCGACCATATGCGTCGATCATTCCGTGAGGAAGAACCCGATTTTGAGGAATTCTGCTCGGAATGCGGCTGTGGGAGTCACGGCATATGGTATTCTGCAATGAAGCATACTTTTAAAATACTTATTTTCATTCTTATCGTTAACCTTATCCTCGGCTTTGTTATGGGAATAGCAGGTAAAGAGGCAATTTCTGTAGCAGTGGAAAAAACAGGATTTTTTCAGCCTGTAATAACGGCAATAGTCGGTCTTATACCTAACTGTGCCGCATCTGTTCTTATCACTGAGCTTTATTGCGAGGGTATACTTTCCTTCGGCTCGGCTATTTCAGGTCTTATATCATCAGCAGGAATAGGTCTTGCCGTCCTTTTCAGAGCTAATAAAAAAATGAAGGAAAATTTTGCTGTACTCGGAATAGTCCTTGCTGCAGGGATCGCCGCAGGAACAATTTTTAATCTCTTCTAAATCATACGAAAGGTCTTTGGTTATGTCGGAGGTCAAAGCATTTATCAAAAGAAATCTTATGGTACTTATTGCATTGGCGGCGGCTCTTGCGTCTTGTGCAGCAGTGCCTGTGACAAGCTATATCGATTATGTCGATACAGACGTTATCGGGATACTTTTTTCGCTCATGCTGATAACGGCAGGTCTTAAGCGGAATAACATTCTTTCAAAAGCAATGGGCATTCTCATTGACAAGGCTCATATATACGGTACAAGAAAGGCGCTTGTAGTCCTTTCGCTGATCACCTTTTTCCTTTCAATGCTCGTCACAAACGACGCCGCTCTGATAGCTCTTGTGCCTATCACAGTAACCTTTTTCTCAGAATATCCGACTTACCTTATCTATTCGATCGTCATCCAAACTGTTGCGGCAAACCTCGGAAGTATGGCAACTCCTTTTGGGAATCCGCAGAATCTGCTTATTTTCACCGATTATAAAATAACCTCCGCTGAATTTTTCAGTGCAGTCCTGCCGTCAGCCGCACTCGGACTTTTCCTTGTGCTTATTTTGTCGCTTCTTATCCCAGATAAGCCTCTCTGCACCGACCTTCAGCCTGACGTAAAGGTAGCAAACCATTGGTATGCCGCACTTTTCGGTGTGCTTTTCGTCCTGTCACTGCTCGGAGTGTTCGGTATACTTGATGTTCTCGTTATTTTCGCGTCTGTATGCGTTGTTGCAGTCATAATCGATCCAAAGCTTTTCTATGAAATTGATTACGGACTGCTTCTGACATTTGTTTTCTTCTTCATTTTCGTTGGCAATATAAAAAATATTCCCGCAGTCAACGAATTTGTAGAAAAAATGGTTTCGGGAAAGGAATTTTTTGCCGCAGTTGTTACAAGTCAGATCATAAGCAACGTACCGGCTGCTGTAATGCTCAACAGCTTTACAGATAATTGGAAAGCGTTGCTCCTTGGTGTTGATGTCGGAGGGCTTGGAACTCCCATCGCTTCAATGGCAAGCCTTATCTCTATGCGTATCTATGGCAGTACCGAAAATTCCCGACCGATGCGGTTCATGTATGTTTTTCTCGCAATAAATATGGTATTGCTTGCAATTATGTATTCTTTTACCGCATTCTTTATTCTCTGACCGGAATGGCATAAGTCCATTTCCCGAAAGGAACTCTATTATGAAAAAAATTCTGAAAAAAACGTTCTGCCTTGCCTCCTGTGCAGCTTATATGTTTTCAGCGTCAGCTATCGGCTCTGAAGCAGCATACGGCTCAGCTGCTGAAAGCTTTTCCGCGTCAATCGATACCTCAAAAAGCAAAATACCTATCAGCAAATATATTTACGGCATAAACGACGTTTACGGTCTTGATGATGTTACCGTTTATTCCGTAAAGCAGTCCGACCCATCAATATCCTCCTACAACTGGGAAACAAACGCTTCAAACTCAACAGCTCTGAACGGCTTTAAAAATAATCTTGATCTTGTTAAAAGCTATCCATCAAGAAACAGAAATGAGCCTGCGCTTCTTGCAAGGAGGCTTGTTGAGCTTTCGGAAAAGTATAATATTCAGTCAAGGTATATAGCTTTACAGATGATGGGTCTTGTTGCAAACGACAGCAACGATACAGTATCCCGCGACGATATAGAAAAACGCTTTGCAAATGTAAGATGCGTCAAAAACGACAGTCTTCTTACAACACCGGATATCTATGACAATACAGTTTATATGGACGAATATATAAGCTGTCTTGTCTATAATTACGGCTGTGCGGCAGACGGCGGCATAAACGGCTATTTTCTTGATAATGAGCCTGAAAACTGGAGTAGCCTTTATCCCGAGCTTGTTACAGAACAGCTTACAGCCGAGGCTCTGCTCTTAAAATCGGTAAGTCTTGCAAATGCCGCAAAAAAGATCGACCCAACAGCTCTTATCTACGGTCCATCTATCGGCGGACTTGAAAGCTTTGTAAATCTGAAAAATCAAAACGACTGGGAGCAGTACAAATCAACCTATTCATGGTTTATTGATTATTACCTTGATAAAATGTCAAAGGCTTCCGAACAGACAGGTACAAGACTGCTTGACGTCCTTGATCTGCACCTTATTTCCGAGGCAAGAAGCGTTGTACTTGAACCTATTGTCGGCACAAACAGCGCTACAGCCAATTCAGAGCGTCTACACGCACCGAGAATACTTTGGGACGCAAATTATACCGAAAACAGCACAAATGCGATACTTTATAAACAACACACACCTATAATCCCAACAATACAGGCTTCAATAAGAATGTATTTTCCCGAAACCAAGCTCTCCTTTTCAGAGTATAATTTTGGCGGCGGCGATGATATCAGCGGCGGCATCGCCCAGGCAGATACCTTAGGAATATTCAGCGAGCAGAGTGTCTATATGGCTTGTCTTATCCCCGACAGCAAGGATTTTGCTTATCAGAAATCGGGTATAAATATCTATACAAACTATGACGGAGAAGGCTCATCATATGGAAACATCGCCGTAAACGCCGATAATAACGGCAACAACGACTGCTCTGTTTATGCCTCCATAAGCTCCGAAGACGAAAGCGAGCTTAAGATAATTTTTATAAATAAGCTTGCCTCCGAAAAAGAAACGGAGATCTCAATTTCATCATCCTTTGATTACGATTATGCCAACCTTTACAGCTTTAACAGCGAACATAGT
>CAZUDC010000063.1:0-7305 GCA_964619105.1 uncultured Ruminococcus sp. | reverse complement strand
AACTTAACTGCTCTGATAGCATCATCGTTACCCGGGATAACATAATCAACATCATCAGGATCACAGTTTGTGTCAACGATTGCTACAACAGGGATGCCAAGCTTCTTAGCTTCGGAAACAGCAATCTTCTCCTTACGGGGATCAACAACAAAAAGAGCACCAGGGAGCTTTTCCATTGTCTTTATACCGCCAAGGAACTTTTCAAGCTTTTCAATTTCAAGCTCGTGCTTAACAACTTCCTTCTTAGGAAGAAGATTAAAAGTACCATCCTCCTGCATCTGGTGGAGCTGTTCAAGTCTCTTGATTCTTCTCTGAATGGTCTTGAAGTTAGTCATCATACCGCCAAGCCATCTTGCATTTACATAATGAACATTAGCTCTGATAGCTTCTTCCTTAACAGAATCAGCAGCCTGCTTCTTTGTACCCACAAAAAGTACAGTGTCCCCATTTGCAGCAACCTCACGGATAAAGCTATAAGCTTCATCAAGCTTCTTTACAGTCTTCTGGAGGTCAATGATATAAATACCATTTCTCTCTGTAAAGATATAAGGTGCCATTTTAGGGTTCCATCTTCTTGTTTGATGACCGAAATGTACACCGGCTTCAAGAAGCTGTTTCATTGATACTACGCCCATGATTTTTCCTCCATATTGGTTTTAATTATTATAACCTCCGCCTGACTTAGCTTAACATAAACTCAGAATCGCTTCCAAGCACCAACTGTTAAAAGTACAAGCGTGCGAATTACTAGGATATTATATCACATAATCCTCAAAATTTCAATAGGTAGCCTGTTGTTTATTTGCACAAACTTTTAATTTTTACCCCAATCTTTTTTGGGGATATTACCTCATCGGATGAAACAAGTATTGTATCCGTTCCGATCATTTCAATATCATGACATTTTATGACAGTATCCTCTTCCCTTCCCCATATTCCCCAAAGCTTGCCTCTTCCAAAAATAATCAATGATTTTATCAAAAGGCTATCCGAGTCAAACTCTATGTCATCAACATAACCAAGCTTACTTCCGGAATGGATATTTATAACTTCCTTGTTTCTGATCTCATCAAATGTATATTTCATCGCACATTCCCCTTTATGATATATTGTAATACCATAATATTAAGAGGACAGCTTATACTATTCATTTATTTCAGCTCGACTACTGTAACTCCGTCCTCACCCTCACCAAAAACCCCTGCACGGAAGCTTTTTACCGATGAATGTGATTTAAGATGCTTCTGAATTCCCACACGGAGAACTCCTGTACCCTTACCGTGGATAACAGTTATCATTCCTGCTCCTGAAAGTACAGCGTTATCGATAAACATATCAAGCTCATGTACACCTTCATCGACCGCACAGCCTCTTATATCAAGCTCAAGTGATGTTTTTCTCTGAAGCTTACTCTGAACACCTTTTTTTGAAATTTTCTTATTCTGCACAGTTACCTTTGCATCATTTTCAACAAGACGAAGCTTACTTATATTAACCTTTGTTTTCATAATTCCGGCCTGTACAAAAACATTTCCACTGCTGTCAGGGTCGCTTGCAAGAATGCCCATTTTATCGATATCAAAAATAAGCACCTTATCCCCTCTTTTCAGCGGTCTTGGAAGCTTATATTCCTTACGCTCACGCTGTTGAACAGGATTAGCTGTATCATACATTTTTCCCATTGCCGATTTCATACGGGATTTTGCATTTGCAAGGTCAACCTTGTTCTGCTGCTTCTTCAAATCTTCAAGCTGGTTTAAAAGCTCATCTGACTGCATACGGCAGCTTTCAACGATACGCATAGCCTGCACTCTTGCCTTTTCAAGCTCACCAGCCTTTTTATCATTAAGCTCATCAAGTTCCTTTTCAAGACGTGCAGTTTTTTCCGCCTGTTCATTTTTCAAAAGCACAAGCTCACTTTTTTGCTTTTCAAGATCAGTTCTTGTCCTTTCAAGAGCAGAAACAACCTCTTCAAATCGTTGATTTTCAGATGAAACAAGCTCCTTTGCGTGGGTTATTATATCATCAGGAACTCCCAACCTTCTTGATATTGAAAAAGCATTTGATTTTCCAGGTGAACCGATTATAAGTCTATATGTCGGCTGCATTGTTGCCGTATCAAATTCACAGGAAGCATTCTCAATCCCCTTAGTTTCAATGGCAAACAGCTTCAACTCCTGATAATGCGTTGTAACAAGAAGCTTTGACCCTTTTTTTATCATATCCTCGATTATAGAAACAGCCAGAGCAGCACCCTCGACAGGGTCTGTACCAGAACCAAGCTCATCAAGAAGAATCAGCGAATGTTCATCTGCCGCTTCAAGTATTTTTACAACACTGCTCATATGCGAAGAAAATGTGGAGAGGCTCTGCTCAATGCTCTGCTGATCCCCGATATTTACAAGTATATTATCAAAAACAGAAACTCGGCTTCCATCAGATGCGGGTATCATAAGTCCGCACATCGCCATAGCAGTCAACAAGCCCGTTGTTTTAAGAATAACAGTCTTACCGCCTGTATTCGGTCCTGTAACTATAAGTGCCTGATAATCCCCTCCAAGGCCGATATCAACAGGAACGACCTTATCATCAGCAATAAGTGGGTGACGTGCTTTTTTCAGCTCCGTAACTCCGTCATCTGAAATAAGCGGAATACATCCCTTCATTTTTGCACCAAGGTTTGATTTGGCAAAATACAGATCAAGCTCGGCACAGGTTTCATAATCAGCTGACAGAGTTTCGGCACAATATGAACAATCCCCTGAAAGCTCCGCTATTATCCTTTCAATCTCCTCTTTTTCACGGCTTTTCAATATTTTTATATCATTATTCGCTTCAACAACTGACATTGGCTCTATAAAATAAGTTGAACCTGTTGCAGAGGTCGCATGAACAAGTCCCGGAATATTCCCCTTATGCTCCGATTTGACAGGAAGAACATAACGACCGTCACGGATAGTAACAATATTTTCCTGCAAAGACTTCTGAACCTCGGAATTACGAACAAGCTTATCAAGACTTTCCCTTATTTTAACTCCTGCTTGAGCGATCTTACGTCTTATATCCGCAAGCTCATGACTTGCCATATCAGATATTTCGTCCTCAGATATAATAGCATTTTTAATTTTATCTTCAAGATAGGTATTTGGTATAAGTGAAGAAAAAAGCTCCGCAAGCGAAGTATCCTTTTCCTCTGCCGATTTATACCAATCAGAAATGATACGAACCTGATAAAGCATTTGTCCTATATCAAGCAGCTCACGCAGCGAAAGACTTGCCCCAGAGGAAGCTCGCCTTAATGAACCCCTTATATCCTTAAAGGCAGTAAAAGCAGGCGTACCATATTTCACAGAAAGAGTAAAAGCATCCTCCGTTTTTTTCATTTCACGTTTAACCTTATCAAGGTCAGCAATAGGAGAAAGCTCATTAATCATTTCCTTTGTCCGTGTATTTGACGCTTCATCACAAAGCATCTCTAAAATTTTATGTAGCTCAAGTGATTTATAATAATCGTTCAAGATCATTGTATCGCCTCCATAGAATCACATATCTTATGATAATAATCCAAAGAATCAAACTGATTCTTTATATGCACAAGCACATATTTTTCAGTCACTTCATTAAGCTTCTTCTGAACTTCGTCAGAAACCTTAAAATTAAAAAGTCTTTCCATTTTAACCAGTCCAATAAACTGCAAGGCACAAAAGGTCGCATTGCTAATTTTCACATTCCAGTAATCTTCCTCAAAGCCATTTTCCAAAAAACAGTATTCACAGTAAAAAACTGCCTTATCTATTATAAAATACACGGGATCTGATTTGTAATCAATGCACTCAACACAACCAATAAGTTGCGGTATCAATCCTATTTCCGAAACAAATCTCAATTCGAAAATACTTTTAATAAATTCACAGCTTTTCATTCCCCTATCGAGAAAGGACATACAATTCAACATAAGCCTTAATATTTCATGCTCGTGCCTTTTATTTTCCGCAAGCACGGCATATCGTGCAAGCTCACCAAAATAGCATACCAGTGATGTCTTTTTTATATCAAGCCTTAAATTATAAAAATCGTGCTTTATATCACTGCTTTCAAGATAAAACTTTTCCTTGCTTATCCTTATGCAAAAGGTTGAAAACGCAAACAGCTGCGTTGCTGCATGATTTTTTGACGTTATCTTTCTCGCACCCTTGGCAATAACATGAATAGTTCCGTTATTTTCCGTAAGAATACTTAAATACTTATCATTTTCGCCTATACTCTTTTCTCTGATAACAATGCCGTCCAGCGTAACGATATCATAATCCGCCTTTTCACTTCTCATACTATTCAAACCTCCCAAGGCATTTTGCTAAAAAAAGCGGCTCATCATCGGAATGACGCATAGACCCATATCCCGCAGACTCACCGCACATAATTATGCCTTTATATTTAAGATAATCGAAAACTCTTCCGCTTTGTTCAAAGCTTTCCCAGAGCAAATCACTTTCATCGATCATAACTAAGTTCTCCTATACATAGATTATGCACATTCATAAACCACATTATGATTATTCCCCCGCAAAGCTTATTTATCAGAGGAATTATTTGAAAGTCCGAAGCTTCTTATCATGGCTTCACTGTTACGCCAATCCTCCTTGACCTTGACCCAGCATTGGAGATTTACTTTTATCTCGAAGAATTTTTCAAGATCCTCTCTTGCATACTGACCGATACGCTTGAGCATCACACCTTTTTTCCCGATGATCATACCCTTATGAGAGTCTCTTTCACAAAAAATCACCGCCGAAACATCAAGTATATCCTCTCCTGACATATCTGTTCTTTCACGCATCTGTTCAACTGTGACAGCAATACCGTGAGGAACCTCATCGTGCATAAGACGAAGTATCTTTTCACGCACTATTTCTGCCGCCAAAACACGTTCAGGCTGATCCGTAAAGGAATCATCAGGAAAATAGTGCGGTCCTTCTACCGCAAACTTCTTTGCTTCTTCCCATACGATATCTATTCCATCATTTCGGATAACGCTAATCGGAATAACAGTTTTGAAATCATAAAGTGAAGAAAATTCAGCTATTTTAAGAGCAACCTTTTCCTTATCCGGTATCAGATCTATTTTATTTAGAATAAGTATAACATTATCTCTTTTATGAAAGCCTTTGATAATAGTCCTGTCAATGTCATTTATATTTTTCGACGCATCTGCTACCATAAGAATAAGATCAACATCAGTTACAGAATCCTTAACAGTCCTGTTCATACATTCACCAAGCTTATTCTTAGCCTTCTGCACACCCGGGGTGTCCATAAAAACATACTGAGCTTCATTTTCGGTAACAATGCCTGTTATTCTTGTTCTTGTTGTCTGTGGCTTTGAGCTTATAACAGCTATCTTTTCTCCTACAAGTTCATTAAGAAGGGAGGACTTTCCTGCATTTGCTCTGCCAACAATGGTAATAAATTCAATTTTTGTATTCATTTTATCTTTCACTTTCGTTTACAAATGTAGCGTCCCTTGAAATTCCGAGAGAATCAAGTATTATTTCCTCTTTTTCGTGCATTTTTGCAGCGTCAAGAGGTGATGTTTCATGATCATAGCCCAATAAATGAAGCATTGAATGTACGGTAAGAAAGCCAACCTCTCTCTCAAGAGAATGTCCGTAAATATGTGCCTGTTTTACAGCTGTTTCCATGGAAATAACGACATCTCCAAGAAGATATGCACCTGTTTCATTGTTAAGATCGTAAACACCATTTTCTCCCAACGGAAATGACAGCACATCTGTTGACTTATCCTTGTTTCTGTATGCACGGTTAAGCTTCCTTATCTCTGCATTATCTACAAAGGAAACACTGACTTCGGCAGGATTCTGGAATTTTTCCTCAGTAAGCACAGCCTGACAACATTTTCTCACAAGCAATCTTAATCCTACAGGTATCTTAACTTCACGCTGATTATTTCTTATCAATACCTTAACCTTTGCCATATATATCATTTCCTTTCTGCATTTTTTCTTTTTTGTTAATTTCATTTGCTTTTTCATAAGCCTTGATTATCTCCTGAACAAGCTTATGACGGACAACGTCCTTTTCGGTGAAATGCATTATTGCAATATCATCAACATTCTTCAATATACGCATTGCGTCAATAAGCCCCGATCTATGACTATCAGGAAGGTCAATCTGTGTAATATCGCCCGTTATCACCATCTTGCTGTTAAAACCAAGACGTGTAAGGAACATTTTTATCTGCTCTCGCGTGGTATTTTGTGCTTCATCAAGAATAATAAACGAATCATCGAGTGTCCTTCCTCGCATATACGCCAAAGGAGCGACCTCAATTGTGCCTTTTTCCATATGTCTGGCAAAAGCCTCCGCACCGAACATATCAAAAAGTGCATCATAAAGCGGTCTGAGATACGGATCTACCTTATTCTGAAGATCTCCAGGCAGAAAACCTAGCTTCTCCCCCGCTTCAACCGCAGGTCTTGTAAGAATTATCTTATTTACTTCATGAGCCTTGAATGCCTTTACAGCCATCGCTACCGCCAGATAGGTCTTACCCGTTCCCGCTGGTCCGACACCCATAACAATGGTGTTCTTCTCTATCGCTTTAACATAATTCTTCTGACCAAGAGTTTTTGCCTTAACGACCTTTCCTCCCGTCGTAACGCATATGCCACCATCAGCAAGCTTGACCGCCTGCTCTGATTCGCCCTCATCTACAAGAAAACTGACATATCTTATACTTTGCTCATTTATGACCTCGCCCTTCTTTATCAGCTCAAGCAAAGCCTTAACAGCCGCTTCGGCTCGCCTTACATTATCCTCTTCACCGCTTATACGAATATCTGTACCTCGGCTCAGAACAGCAGCACCATACTGCCTTTGTATAATATTAATATTATCATCGTAATTTCCAAACAAAGCACTGATTTCATCAACACTGTCAACATTGATAATTCTTTCAGCCATAAAGTCACCTCAAACAGAATGCTCCTACTTAATGTCTGCTCAACAACCGAAAAAGTGCATAGAAACTTTGCTTCAGAGCAATTTTCGGTTGTTGGGTGCAAGAATTTTTAGCTTTTTTCCTAAAATTTCTTGCACCTTGCCCCCACAGTGGCGGCAAAATCAGACATCAATCAGGGAGTACAGCACAAAACAAAGATTTGTGCTACTGAAAATCTTGCTTTACAGGATTTTCAACCAATAACCGCCCTTCGGGCAGTTATTGAGTACGTACTACTTAGCAAATGCCATCATCTCATCAATACATTTTACCACATAATATTATAT
>CAZUDC010000062.1:0-7332 GCA_964619105.1 uncultured Ruminococcus sp. | reverse complement strand
AGATTGACGGCTTGATTTTTTTCAAATTTTAAATGGTGTTTAGTATAAATCATTTTTCACAAAAAATATTATTAGATGGGACGGGAAAGCTGACCGATGCAGAAATACGTCGATTATGTCCATTTTTTGAATATTTAATTGTTTGTTTACTCGTTGAAATTTTAAAATCGGGTATTGCGAAAAAATCTGAAATGTGTTATAATTATCGTATAAACGAGTAAAGGGAGGCATATATTTTGCTGAAGGTTCTGCTTGTTGACGATGAGCCTAACGTCCGTCTTGGCGTTAAAATGATGATACCGTGGGAAGAACTGGGTCTGACTGTTATAGATGAGGGTGAGGACGGTGATGATGGTCTTAACAAGATCCTGATACATGATCCTGATATAGTTATTGCCGATGTTAAAATGCCCGGAATGACAGGTCTTGAAATGCTTGATAATGCTATAAAAAACGGATTTCAGGGCAAGGCGGTCATTCTTTCTGGTTATTCCGATTTTACCTACGCCAAGGAGGCTATGTCGCTCGGAGTTAAAAGATTTGTTTTAAAGCCTGTTGATGAGGACGAGCTTATCGACTGCCTTAAAGCTATTGCGACTGAGATAAGAGCGGAAAGAGAAAGTCTTATCAGACTTCGCAGGGGAAATGAATTCCTTAATGAAAATGCTATAAAGGCGCTACTTATCGGTGACAGCTCCTCTTCTGTAAATGAAATAAAAGAATACAGTGACGGCAGCAAATTCAATGTTGCTCTGATAAGTTCGACAGACAGAAATGATCCTGAGGATAGTCAGCTTGTACTTGATAAGATACGCAGGCGGCTTTCCGAGATGGATAATGTTGACGCTGTTTCTATAGATCTTGACGGAATGCTTGCAGTTATATTTATGGATATTCCCGATGAGAGGATATATGAATGTCTGGTCGGACTTGATCTTGAATATCACGGGAAGATTTTTGCGGTCATTGGTGAATCGGTCGATAATGCTGCTAATGTTTCTGCTTCATATCGCAGTGCAAAGGAGATTTACGGAAATCGCTTTCTTTATCTTCATTACGGCGTTATTTCCGCAAAGAATATCCGTAATGAAAATGATGGAGAGGTGATATCGCCTGAATCTGCTGCTGCACAAATATTTCCCTTTGTTGAGATCAATGATACGGAAAGGCTGGAGAACTGTTTTTCGCGTTTTCAGGATTCGCTTTGCAGAAACGGACTTACTCCTGAAAAAATCAGAGTTATCTGCATAACGGTCGTTATGAATACAAAAAGTATGATAATAAAAAGCGTCGGTGAAAAAAAAGCGGAGCAGTTCAAGGACGATTATATCGTAAGTCAGATAGGCTCCCTCGGAAGTCTGCACGAGATAATTGAGCTTATGAAAAAGGAATTTACTGATTTTTCCGACAAAATATTCGGAAAGACTACAAAAAGTACGATGGAGAGAGTCGTTCAGTATATTCATGCAAATTATAATCAGGAATTAAGACTTGAGATGCTTGCAGGTATATTCGGATACAACAGTGCATATCTTGGTAAGGTTTTCCATCAATATATGGGCGATAATTTCAATAATTACCTTGACAAGATAAGAATAACTGAGGCAAAAAGGCTTCTTGCTGAGGATGATTACAAGGTTTATGAGGTTGCGGAGAGAGTTGGTTACACAAATATCAATTATTTTCATAATAAATTCAAAAAGTATGTTGGAGTTAGTCCTTTGAACTACAAAAAAGCCTGCTTGTCAGGAAATGTCTTGGAAAATGATGATAAAGATGATGATTGAAAAATAAAATTTGAAAAAACTCTTGATTTCAGACGAAAAATGTTATATAATTAAAAAGTATGCAGATGGCATTTATTTGCTGTTAATAACGAAAGGAGTCATAGTATGAATTATACTCATGAAGTTGAAACTATGTGCAGCGTCAAGCAGGGCGTAGCACACGGCTGTGCACCTATCCCCGAAGAAGCAAAATGGGTCAAGGCTAAGGATGTCAAGGACATTTCTGGATTTACTCACGGTATCGGTTGGTGTGCTCCTCAGCAGGGTACCTGCAAGCTTTCCCTTAATATCAAGGAAGGTGTTATTCAGGAAGCTCTCGTTGAAACTATCGGCTGCTCCGGTATGACACATTCCGCAGCTATGGCAGCAGAGATACTCCCGGGAAGAACTATTCTTGAAGCTCTTAATACAGACCTCGTTTGTGACGCTATCAACACAGCAATGAGAGAGCTTTTCCTCCAGATCGTTTATGGCCGTTCACAGTCTGCTTTTTCCGAGGACGGACTTGCAGTTGGTGCAGGACTTGAGGATCTCGGTAAGGGACTTCGTTCACAGGTCGGCACAATGTATGGTACTCTCAAGAAGGGTCCTCGTTACCTTGAAATGACTGATGGTTATGTTACAGGCATTGCTCTTGACGCAGATGATGAGATCATCGGTTATAAGTTCATCAACTTCGGTAAGATGATGGACTTCATCAAGAAGGGTGACGATGTTCAGACTGCTTATGAAAAGGCTCAGGGTCAGTACGGCAGAGTTGCTGACGCAGCTAAGATCATCGACCCCAGAAAAGAATAAGGAGGATTAAAACGATGGCTTTATTTGAATCATATGAGAGAAGAGAAAAGCAGATCCTTGCTGTTCTCAATAAATACGGTATCAGCTCCATTGAAGAATGTGCAGATATCTGCAAGGAAAAGGGCTTTGATCCTTATAAGATCACAGAGGGTATTCAGCCTATCTGCTTTGAAAATGCAAAGTGGGCTTATACTGTTGGCTGTGCGATCGCTATCAAGAAGGGCTGCACAAAGGCTGCAGATGCTGCTGCTGCAATCGGTGAGGGACTTCAGTCTTTCTGTATCCCAGGCTCTGTTGCTGATCAGCGTAAGGTAGGTCTTGGCCACGGTAACCTTGGTAAGATGCTTCTTGAAGAAGATACAGAGTGTTTCGCATTCCTCGCAGGTCACGAGTCCTTTGCTGCTGCTGAGGGTGCTATTGGTATCGCTGAAAAGGCAAACAAGGTTCGTAAGAATCCTCTTCGCGTTATCCTTAACGGTCTTGGAAAGGACGCTGCACAGATCATCGCTCGTATCAACGGCTTTACATATGTTGAAACAGAGATGGATTATTATACAGGCGAGGTTAAGGAGGTATTCCGTAAGGCATACTCTGACGGACTTCGTTCAAAGGTAAACTGCTACGGTGCAAACGACGTAACAGAAGGCGTTGCGATCATGTGGAAGGAAGGCGTTGATGTTTCCATCACAGGTAACTCTACTAACCCGACACGTTTCCAGCACCCTGTTGCAGGAACGTATAAGAAGGAATGTGTTGAAAAGGGCAAAAAGTATTTCTCTGTTGCATCAGGCGGCGGTACAGGACGTACTCTTCACCCGGATAATATGGCAGCAGGTCCTGCTTCCTATGGTATGACAGATACAATGGGTCGTATGCACTCCGACGCACAGTTTGCCGGTTCTTCTTCTGTTCCTGCTCATGTTGAGATGATGGGACTTATCGGCATGGGCAACAACCCAATGGTTGGTGCTACCGTTGCTTGTGCTGTTGCGGTTGAGGAAGCTATGAAAGCGTAAGCAATAGCTAAAACCACGCAGGGAAGCCGTTTGCAGGTGTGGGAAATAGTGGTAAATAGTGCTTGATTTGTATACATTAGTACACTATTGTGATACTATTGTGACACTTGCATAATGACACTTTTATACAGAATAAATATAATAGCCGTATAAGATCTGAGCTGTTTGCTTGGGTTTTGTACGGCTATTTTTTATGCTATAACTTAGTCAAGGGTTGGCTACGCACCCCTTGACACGTTAAATGACGGAGCAAGCTCCTTATTGAATCGTTCTTATAGCATTCTATTTTTTTTTGACGGGGACGATATATGATTGATTTGGGGGATAAATTCTGTCCTGTATGTGGAGGAGAGCTAAAATACTATGATAAAGTTCAAAGAATAGTCAGGACGAAATACAGAAGAAGTCAATGGTTGACTATAAGAAGAATGAAGTGCATACGATGTGGAAGATTACATAGAGAGCTTCCCGAAAATATTTATATCTACAAGCAGTATGAAGCAGATGTGATTGATGGAGTAATAGAAGGGTTAATAACATCTGATACACTGGGTTTTGAAGATTATCCATGTGAAAAAACTACGCAGAATTGGGTCAAAATGAGGGCTTGAGTTCAAAATAACTTGGGCCTTTTTTTATTTTCACTGACTTGTTTTTTACTTTAAGCAAATTTTAACTTAGAATAGAATTAAAGGAGGGATTTTCAATGGAAAAATTTACTAAAGGCTCAGTTCCTATTGCTGTTGTTGCAAAAATCTATGGAAAAGATGCTTGCTGGGTCAGGGCAGGTATCATTTTAGGCTGGCTTCCGATCGGGACAGCAACGAGAAACGGCAAACCAGTAACGAGTATTGACCAGATAGGCAGCAAGTATGGGCGAATAAATTTTTATGTATCACCGAAACTGCTGTATGAGGCAACAGGTTATTTCTGGAGAGGAGAGAAAAAGATATGAGCACTACGATTCGTTCGGAGGTGTCGAAGAAAAACATTTACTGGATAGAGCGACACAGGTACTATGAGTTGAAACATTTTTGTTTGCAGTATCCACTATGGAAGAAAGCGTATTCAGAGATAGACGGTTTGTGCAAGCAATACGACGATCCAATAAAGAAAACATCGTACAGCACAAGTCCGACGGAAAAGCTTGCGGAAGATATGCTGTACTACTCAGAAAGAATGAATATGGTCGAAAGAGCGGCATTTGATACTGATCCGTCTTTATCCGATTATATTTTATAGGCAGTCACAAGAGGTTATTCCTATGAATATCTCAAATCTAAGTTAGAAATACCGTGCTGTCGTGAGGTTTACTATCAGCTGTATTGCAAATTCTTTTATATATTAAATATTAAGCGAAAATAGCAATTTTATTTCATACGCTAAATAAACAGCTCATTTTATGGAAACTATTGTTTTTGAAAGGAGCACAATATGGACGAAATGAAATTGAAATTAACATCAAATCTTATGAGAGGGTTCGTAAGTAAAATAATTTCAAAGCTTGTATATAAACAATTTGGATATCATACAGATATTCATATTAATGAGATTCAAGCGAAAATTATTGACGGAAAAGCCAGCATTCATTTAGATATTGATGGTGAAATCAAAAAAGAAGATTTTGTTGATCTGATAAAATCAATAGACATTTGACGATAAAGAGCTTAAGGAAACTTAGGCTCTTTTCTTTTACGCACTGAAAACATTGCATATTATGAGGAGGTGATATTTATGACAACGTTCATTGCCAAGAACCCAAAACAGTTGGACTTGTGCTTGCGATTGATGTATTCTGAAGATGTGAAATTTACAGTTGAGGTAACACAAATAAAGCGTAAAATCATATATGTAATATATGCGTCAGTTACCGACCGTGAGGGCGAGAGTTTGGAAAGAAAGTACAATGTACTGATTTCATAATATCACATAACGATTTGAAAAGTAAGGACTAAAGAAATTTGTTCTTTACTTTTTTTTAGATTTTATGGTATTATATCAAAAAAGGAGTGTTTTTTTGAGTGAAAAATCAACAAAAAGAATGACAATTGATGTTATAGAGCTTCCTGACAGTCCAACTGGCAAAATTAAAAAATATACTGAAGAACGTGATGTTCCTTATACTGAGGGACGAGATGATGAGATTTGTTGTATATGTGGTTTTCCAGAATATCCCGAATGTAAATCGTTTTGCGGTAATTTCAAAAAAAGTATGTCCCAACAATAATTTATTCAAAGACTTATTTTATCAAAAGTGATATAATGTAGTTGAAAGGAGAAAAGATTATGAAAGTGAGATTTGATGTTGCGGAACTACCTGAGAGTGTAAACGACAAATTTGTTTATCACACCGAGATTAGAGAATACCCAGATGAGATGTTACGTGATAATCTCTGGTGTACGATTTGCGGATTTGGTGATTATCCAAATTGCTGTAAATATTGCAAGGAGTATTCAAAAGCAAAGGAAAAAGGGTTCAATTCGGATAGCATAATAAAGACTTAAAGGCTGAGATATATTCTCGGTCTTATTTTTTTCTCAAAACAGCACGCAGGTTACAGAAAATAATGATATTTTATAGGAGATGAAACATAATGATATACATTTTAGTGAACTTTATTTTCGGATTCTTTATCGGCTTTATGATAAGCAGAGTTATGCACAGAAAGAAAAACTTCGGTAAATTGAGAATCATGCAGGATACAGACGGAATATATTGTTTTCTTGTTCTAAAACAACACCCTGATGAATTAAAAGATGGCGATTCAATAGTCTTACTTGTTGAAAAAGACACGCATAAATAACATTATATTTTATGGACGATGTCCGAATATATTTTGAAAGGAGTCATTGAATATGGCTGGAAACATATCCGAGAAGTTGGACGAGGTAATCAAAAAACGTTTGGACGAATTTGATTATTACGATCTTGACAACGAAAGTACCAAGCAGGCAGTAGAAACTATTGAAAAACTCTACAAGCTCAGAATTGAAGAAAGAAAGTTTGAAGGTGAACTTTGTGAGAAACAGAAAACTCGTGAGAACGAGGAAACTGTCAAAAGCAGGGAACTTTGTGAACGAAATATAGATCGCTGGGTAAATGGAGCGATTACGATTGCGACTACTGCCGCAACATTGATATTTTATGGAGTCTGGATGAATAAGGGGTTTAAGTTTGAAGAAACGGGAACATTTACATCGACAACCTTTAAGGGATTATTCAATCGTTTCAGACCCACAAAGTAAAAAATGGACAAAACCAACGAGAGAGGTCGTGTATTTTACACGGCTTCTTTCTTTTTTTTCGGAGGATAATATGCGATATCACTATACAAAGCCTGCAATATATGCGTCGATGTACGGACAACTGTACATTTGCGACCACCCGGTTTACAGCAGATGTACTTTATTCAAAATGGATGATAAAGGACTTGCTGTTATTCAGCAGAGGTTTGATAGTGACAATAAAATGACGTTTTGGAGCGAGATAGATCCGTGGTTAGCTGACGATTTATATCTAAACATCGGATTTAAGAACTTTTTTGATAAACGGTCGGGAAAATGTATAAATGGACTTTATCCTACCGTGACTGTTCGTCAGATCATGTGGGCATTGAGAATGAAACCCATACGAAAAGAACGGTGGGAAACTGTATTCGACAGACGATATATATGAATTGATAAAACTTAATAAGGATATTTTTTCACCCACGGCTTTGAAGCAAAACTAC
>CAZUDC010000061.1:0-7650 GCA_964619105.1 uncultured Ruminococcus sp. | reverse complement strand
TATGACCCTCTGCTTGTAAGGCAGATGCTCTCCCAGCTGAGCTATGCTCCCACATCGTCTTTAGGAATTTTCATCATCCCCAAGCGACGTTATTCATTATACACCATAACTTCTCAAATGTCAAGTGTTTTTTCAAAAAAAAATTTTATTTTTTAGAGAAAAAATCTGATCCTTCGTAAATGCGTACTTTTTATCGCAAAAATGACAACAAACCTCTGTGATTTCTTCCTCCTCTGCCATTTCTGTAAGCTCATCATTGCCGAGGCTTATCAAAGCACGCTCAACTCTTTCTCTGCTGCAATCACATTTATATGCACAATTGAACTCATCAAGAACATTTGGCGTTAATCCATCAAGAACCTTCATCGCCATTTCCTCGGCAGTTACACCCGCTGTAAGCATTTGAGTAACAGAAGGCAAGCTATTGACATTCTTTTCAAGTACATCAATACAAGCCTCGTCAGCGAAAGGCAAAAGCTGGATAAGATAACCTCCTGCCGCTTTAACAGTCAAATCAGGATTTACGAGCACCCCAAGTCCGCAAACAGTTGGTATCTGCTCACTCAGTGCAAAATAGCTTGCAATGTCCTCAGCAATTTCGCCCGATACGATCGGAATTTGTCCGACATAAGGCTCTTTCATACCAAGATCCTTTACAACGCTCAGCGTTCCGTCCTTTCCAACAGCACCTGCAACATCAAGCTTGCCATATGAATTAAGAGGGATCTCAACGATCGGATTTGAAACATATGATTTCACATTTCCTCTGCTATCGCCAACCGCAATTAAAGCACCCGCAGGTCCATTTCCGTTAAGTCTTAGCGTAACACTGTCTGTATCGTTTTTCAAGCCTATCCCAATAAGTGAAGCGGCGATAGAAAGTCTGCCAAGAGCCGCTGTAACAACCGCTGACGGCTGATGTATACGTTCAATTTCCGCAACTATATCAGTAGCGTCTATCGCTGTTGCCGTTACAGAAGCGTCCATTGATATCGTTCTTACTATTTTTGCCATTTATATTCTTTCCTTTCAGAAAAATTCCACCTACACTAATGAACAAATGGAATGTAACTTAGACAAGACGTCCCCGTCTTTAAGGCGGCAGGTATCATTTACTTTTCAATGGGAGGTCGATCTCCCACTGAACACAGGTTGGCTTTACCAACCCTTGCCATGTCGAATGACAGGACAAGCCCCTTATTAAATTCATCTGTTTTTTTGTGCCGCAAAAACAAGCTTTTCACTCGTTTCGCCCGGCTCATCGAAGCTATCATAATCATAAACCCCGACCAAATCAAAGCCGCTTTCCTGCACCATTTTTTCAATAACTTCCCGTTCAAAGGCTATCTCGGAAAATCCATCACTGTATCTTGTGTATTTTTTATCCGCTCCGCTTTCAAAAAAATCAAGGCACATCTCAACCCTGTTATCCTGCGGTTCATAATAATTCTGCCACACACAATAAACATCATCCAGATCATACACGAATGTATTATTTCCAAGAATATTCTTATGCTTATACGGTGTATTAATATCAAAAAGGAACAATCCCTGCGGCTCACAGAAAAGAAAAACCCTTTCAAAGGTTTTCTTTATATCCTCAAGACTTCCAAGGTGATTGATGCTGTCAAGTGCGCAAACCGTAATATCAATGGTACCGAACATATCCAACTCAGTCATATCTTGACAAAGATACTGTATCGGCAAGCCGCTTTTAAACTTCTTATCGAGTGCCTCATTGAGCATTTCCATAGAAGAATCTGTTCCAATAACATCATATCCAAGTCTTGCGAACTCCTCCGACAGACTTCCTGTTCCGCAGGCAAGATCAAGCAGAATATTCTTTTTTCCATTATGCCTTTGCACAAGTGAATCGTAATACTCTGCTCTTTCTTTATATGATATATTCTGCGTCAACCGATCATAATAATACGCAAAGCAACTATACCCACTCATTATTGATCATCATTCTGCTTTTTCAGGCGATCAAAAACAAGAGCATAGCCATCGCTTCCATAGTTGAGAGTACGGTTTACACGGCTTATAGTTGCAGTGCTTGCACCTGTTGTAGCAACAATATCGCTGTAAACATTTTTCTTTACAAGCATTTTTGCCACCTGCATACGCTGTGCAAGCGATTTCAATTCAAGCACGGTGCAGAGATCCTCAAAAAAAGCATAGCACTCCTCAGTTGTTTCAAGAGTGAGAATGGCTTTAAAAAGCTCATCCATCTGCTCTCCTCTTAATTTATCATTCATAATATGCTCTGTTCCCTCAAAAAATCGGGAACAAACCTCCTCTCAAAAAGACAGAAATATCATTCTTAAAATCATTTTACCACATTATAGCAAAAAAGTAAAGTATTTTTTTGAATTTTATACTAAAAACCATATTCAATAAAGAACTTGCTCATCATATAACGTGACATAGATTGGTAAAAACAAACTATTGCTCCATCAATTAAATAGTGCGTACTCAATAACTGCACGAAGGGCTGTTATTGGCTGAAAATCTTTGATATGTGCTGTACTCCCTGATTGATGTCTGCTTTTGCTGCCACTGTGGATGGCAAGGTGCAAGCATAAAATTCAAGAGTTAATTGGTGGAGCAATATATTCAGTAGAAAATCAAACTCCCACTGAACAGTAAATCGAACCCACCTCTAATTGAATGGAATTCAATTTAGAGGTGGGGGGAGATCTTGCCTAAATTATACTGAGGAACCGCTGATCAATACGTTTCTGCCGTTTTTCAAGATGTCCTCAAAGACGTAAACTCGTACATTTTTCAAAACGGCAAAACGAACGCTATGCTTTGATCAATGGATCCATAAATATTATTTAAAGTTTGGAAAACCAAGCCGACAACCTCGGATATATTGATTTTAATACTAAGCACCAATAAAAAACAGAAAAAAACTATGCCGAAATCCATTTATTCAAGATTGTCGGCCTAATTTTTTCCAAATTTTAAATGGTGTTTAGTATAAGCGCATTTTTTGTATTTTTATTGATGTTTAGTATTAAACATCATTTCTGATTATGTCCTCAAAAGTTTCCCTTTTAACAGCAATTCTCGACTGCCTATCATTTATCATAACAACAGCAGGCTTACAAAGTCTGTTGTAATTTGATGACATTGAATAGTTATATGCACCTGTTGCCAGAACAGCCATTATATCACCAACCTCTACATGCTGAACGGGCATATTTTCGCCGATAAGATCTCCGCTTTCACAGCATTTTCCAGCAAGCGTGATTTTTTCTGTCTTTTCCTCGCCTGCACGGCTTGCGTTCTCAATATCATACTCCGATTTATAGAGGGCATAACGTGGATTATCGCACATTCCTCCGTCAATTGATACATAAGTACGTATATTCGGTATATTCTTGATTCCGCCGACAGTATAAAGTGTAAGACCTGCAGGTGCAACTATTGCACGTCCTGGTTCGATAATAATAAACGGCAGACGTATATTCTTTTCCACACAAATCTTTTTGACCTCTGCGGAAACGCACTCCATAAATTTTTCAAAAGGTGAAGGCTTGTCCTCATTGGTATATTTTATACCAAAACCACCGCCGAGGTTAAGTTCCTTAATATCATAAGAAAGCTCTGACTTGATTTTTGCAATAAAGCCAAGCATAACCTCTGCCGCATGGACAAAAGGATCGATATCAAATATCTGACTTCCGATATGGCAATGCAAACCCACAAGATCAACATTTTTCAGCTTAATTGCGGTCTTAACGGCTTCAAATGCCTCCCCCGTTTCGAGAGCAAATCCAAATTTACTGTCAATCTGACCTGTTTTTACAAAATCGTGAGTATGAGCGTCAATTCCCGGCTTGATACGGAACATAATATTAACAGAAACTCCCTTTTTCTCTGCAAGCCTATCAAGACGTTCAAGCTCATATATATTGTCAACGATTATTCTGCCGACCTTTTTTTCAACAGCAAGCTCCAATTCAGCGTCAGTTTTATTATTACCGTGGAAGCATACCTTTTCCATAGGGAAATCAACGCTTGCGGCAGTATAAAGCTCACCTGCGGAAACAACATCAATACCGATTCCTTCGGAATTAACGATCCTGTACATTTCCTTGCAGGAAAAAGCCTTACTTGCATAGCAGACAAGACCATCGCCGTAAAATTCCTCCATAGATTTTCTGAATCTTGCACAAGCACTGCGAATTACAGCCTCGTCCATAACATATAGCGGAGTACCATACTTTTCGGCAAGCTCAATTGTATCAACACCGCTTACAGCAAGATGTCCTTTCTCATTTACTGTAAGATTATCCGATATAAACATAATTAAAACCTCTCTGTCCTTTAATTATTCTTCTGAAACCTCTTCAATTATTTTTCTTATTTCGTCAGCTCCTTCGCCTGTAATGGCAGAAAACTGAATTACAGTCATATCGTCAAAGTATTCAATCTCCTGTTTAAGCGCTTCCATTCTTGTGGCACGCTCATTCTTTGAAAGCTTGTCCGCTTTTGTGAGGATAATGACAAAAGGAAGCTCGTTATCTATCATAAAATTTATCATATGCATATCATCAGTGGAAGGTGGGTGACGCATATCTATCAGCTGGAAAATAAGAGCAATATCTCTTCCCGACATTAGATATCCCTCGATCAGCTCCGACCAGCGAAGCTTGTCCTTTTTGGCGATTTTAGCATAGCCATAACCAGGGAGATCCACAAGGAAGCATTCATCTATTCTATAGAAATTTACGGTTGCCGTTTTACCGGGAACGGAAGAAACCCTCGCAAGCGATTTTCTATTAAAAATCTTATTTATAAGTGAGGATTTTCCGACATTTGACCGACCTGCAAAGGCAAACTCCGTCCTTTCGGCAGGCGGTAGCTGCTTATATTCTCCATATGAAGCATAAAATTCCGCCTTATTAAAATTCATATCACACTCTCACTTCCGTCTGTTCTATTTTCTTTTCAGCTCTTTTAACCGTTTTCTTACGCTTTACAAGAGCGGCGTCAAGCACATCTATCAGCTGTTCCGCAAAGATAAAATTAAGATTCTCCTTGACAGTATCATCTACTTCTTCAAGATCAACTTTATTTGCGGCAGGAATAATAACATCCTTCATTCCTGCTTTATAAGCCGCCATTGTTTTTTCACGCAGACCGCCTATCGGAAGCACCTTTCCGTGAAGCGTTATCTCGCCTGTCATTGCAACATCGTGACGTACAGGTATGCCTGAAAGTGCAGAAACAAGGGCTGTAGTCATTGTAACGCCTGCCGACGGACCGTCCTTTGGTGTTGCACCCTCGGGAGCATGGATATGAATATCCTTTTCCTTATAAAAATCGGGAGCTATACCGTATTTTTCAGCCACAGACCTTACATAGCTCACGGCTATTTTAGAGCTTTCCTTCATAACATTCCCTAACGAGCCTGTCACTTCTACGTTTCCCTTGCCTTCAAGCACGATAGCTTCAAGGGGCATAATAACTCCTCCGACAGACGTCCACGCAAGTCCGTTTACAACGCCGACCTCGTCCTTTTTGGCAACCTCACCATCAAGGTACTTTCTTATACCGAGATATTTTTCAATATTCCTCGATGTAATGCTTACGTTTTTTGCCTCACCCGATACAATGACCTTTGCCGCCTTTCTGCAAAGCGAAGCTATAAGTCTTTCAAGCTTTCTTACTCCTGCTTCACGCGAATAATTATCAATAAGGGAATAAACCACACTGTCTGCGATTTTAAGCATTGAAGCCTTCAGACCATGAGCCTTTAGCTGTTTCGGAATAAGATGATTCCTTGCGATATGGAATTTTTCCTCACGGGTATAGCTTGTAAGCTCTATGACCTCCATTCTGTCCAGCAATGGAGCGTCTATTGTTTCAGTTGTATTTGCTGTGGTAATAAACAGAACCTTACTAAGATCGAACGGCACTTCTATGTAATGATCACGGAAAGCGTTATTCTGCTCACTGTCAAGCACCTCCAGCATAGCCGAGGATGGATCGCCGCGCATATCATGCGACATTTTATCTATCTCATCAAGCAGGATCAACGGATTTGAAGTACCTGCCTGCTTCAATGCGGCAATAATTCTTCCCGGCATAGCACCAACGTAGGTCTTCCTATGACCTCTTATATCAGATTCGTCCTTCACTCCGCCGAGCGAAACCCTTACATATTCCCTACCAAGAGCCTTAGCGACAGATTTCCCTATAGAAGTCTTGCCTATTCCCGGAGGACCTACAAGGCAGATTATCTGACCCTTGACATCGGGCTTCAATGCACGGACAGAAATATTTTCAAGAATTCTTTCCTTAACCTTTTTAAGTCCGTAATGGTCCTCGTCAAGAACTTTCTGAGCCTTATTCACATCAATTTCTTCCTTCGTAAAGCTATCCCACGGAAGCTCAATTACAGTATCGAGATAATTTCTCAAAAGGGAATAATCCTGTGAAGAGGGTGACATTCTTGATAATCTTGCGACCTCACGAAGCAGTTTTTCCTCATTTTCTTCAGCAAGTCCAAGTTCTTTTATCTTCTGCTCATAATCCTCCAGCTCATCATACGAATTCTCCTCGCCAAGCTGAGATGAAATAGCTCTCATCTGTTCACGAAGATAATACTCACGCTGACCGTCATTAAGCTGCTCTCTGACCTTGTTCTGGATATGAAACTCAATATCAAGGACTTCATTTTCTCTTGAAAGCATCGCAAGAAGCATACCAAGCCTTGAAACAAGATAATCCTCTTCAAGAAGCTGCTGTTTATCCTCGATCGGCAACGGCACATTGCTCACGATAACATCAAAAAATCTTGAAGCGTCATTTTCATTTAATATATCGTTTACAAGCTCCTTTGGCATTCTCGGAACATAGCCACAATATTGACGAAAGGCATTTTTTACCGCACGGACAGCAGCCTCTGTTTCAACCTCCTCATCGACGCATTCGATATAATTTGGAAGTTCTTTAACGACCGCATTAAGATATTTATCATCATTTTCAAGCTTCATAAGCTTAGCGCGGTATTTTCCTTCAATAAGAACTCTTGTGATCTTGTCAGGAGTTTTTACGATCTGGCGAACCTCTGCGACCGTACCTATTTTATTTAGATCTTTTTTTTCAGGAATATCAACAGAACTATCCATCAAAGCGTCGAGAAAAATAAGCTTATCTCCGTTCATTGCAGCCTTGACTGCATGCACAGAACTTTCCCTTGAAATATCAAAATGCACAACTGTATTCGGGAAAACAACAAACCCATTCAGTGCAATCATAGGCATAAGCTTTGCTTCTGCTTTAGTTCTCATTATAACCTCTTTTCTCCGCCGACATAAAATGCTCTCATAAATTCCTGTCCTCGGCGGAAGCAGTACAGTTCATAGTACGGGATATGTTTTAGGAAATTCCGCACAAAGCTGTTAGGCGTTCTTTGTGCGGTGTTGCATTTATATAAATAACCTTTAAAAAGCCACTCTAGGCTCCGCTGATCAATACGTTCTTGTCTTTTTCAAAATGACAAAACGAACACATCACCTTAATCAGCGGATTTCTAAAAATTAAACGTTAGCTTACATAAAAAATATGCTAAACTGTTATCATTTACTTTTTGGTTATAAATATTAAAAAGCTTCATAAAAACCCTTTTAA
>CAZUDC010000060.1:0-7894 GCA_964619105.1 uncultured Ruminococcus sp. | reverse complement strand
ATCAAGGGCAGTGCCGTAGTCGGTAACAGATGTGCCAAGAACGGGGATAGAATTTGTTGCGGCAGCAGCGGCCTGAAGTGCAGGAGTTGCGTTTGCAAGAATGAGGTCATAGCCGTTGGAAACAAAGCCCTGACAGATGGTTGAGCAGTTTGTGCTTTCGCCCTGAGCATTTGCCTCGTCAAAAACAACGTTTCCTTCTCCGAGAAGCTCTGTAAGCTTGTCCTTGAAGCCCTGTGTTGCGGCGTCGAGAGCAGAATGCTCTACGAGCTGGCAGATGCCGATGTTATAAACCTTGGTGCCATCATCGTTTGTTGTGTCGGAAGTGCTTGTACAGCCGCTGAATGACATTACAGCAGTGGCACATGCAAGTGCGGCAGCAATTTTCTTTACTGATTTCATAAACATTCCCCTTTATAAGAAATAGTGTAGTTGTGTGAAAAATATGAACTGTAAGGCTTGCTATGCAATCCCTTTAAATCCTTAAAGTACACAACCACAAAAAATTATACCACCATTTTGTTCAAATGTCAACTCTTTAATTATGAAATTCGTTGATATAATTCATTTTTTTTAATATATCCATATTTTCAAGACGAAAAACGGTAGCTTTTGGGCTTTTACTTTTTATGAAAGAAAATTATCCAAAATAACTCTTGAAATTATATAAAAAAAGGTGTAAAATGAATATGTATTGCAAAAATTCGGAAGTGTTTAGGGAAAGGAAGTATTTACCTATGGAAAATACAAATTGGATCAGTGCAAAAATTTTTACAACGACAGAGGGTATCGAGCCTGTCTGCGGTTGTCTGCTAGGTGTGGGCATAACAGGCTTTGAGATAAAGGACTCAAAGGATTTTGAGGAATTCCTTGAACGCAAGGATGGAAATTGGGATTATATTGATGATGATCTTATGGAAATGCGTACCTGCGAAAGCTGTGTTACGGTTTATATCGCCGATAATGAGCAGGGCAGGGATATGCTTGACGCTTTGAATCGTGAAATGCTTTCGCTTAAGGAACGTGACGCTGATAATAAATTCGGCAGACTGGAAACAGTGCTTTCGGGTATAAAGGAAGAGGACTGGGCGAATAACTGGAAGCAATATTTCAAGCCGTTTGAGGTCGGAACAAGGCTTGCTGTAAAGCCGTCATGGGAGGAATATGAAAATCCGAACGGCAGGACGATCCTTGAAATAGATCCCGCTTCAAGCTTTGGTACAGGTCAGCATAATACAACACGTCTTTGTCTGGAGCTTATTGAAAAGACTGTCAAAAAGGGTGATAAGCTGCTTGATTTAGGCTGTGGAAGCGGTATACTTTCCATTGCGGGTATGCTTTTAGGCGCTGAAGGTGCGACAGCGGTCGATATAGACCAGAATTCCGTAAAAATCGCAAAGGAAAATTTTTCTAAAAATAATATCCCGGATAGTGATTTTGACGCTTATGTGGGAAATATTATCGGTGATGCGGAGCTTCGTGAGAAGCTTGGCGGCGGTTATGACCTTGTTGTTGCTAATATTGTAGCGGATGTTCTTATTGCAATGAGTCCGATTTTCGGCAGTTTTATGAAGCCTGACGGAAAAATTATAATTTCGGGAATAATCATTGAACGCTGTGATGAGGTTATGGCAGCTATGGAAAAAAACGGCTTTAGACGAATTGAGCTTTGTGAAAGCGGCGGCTGGGCAGCTGCGGAATTTGAAAAGAACGGTTGAAGGGGCAGGATATAATGGCGAAAAAGAAGAATTATGATAATGAAAGTATTTCGATGCTTAAAGGAGCAGAGCGTGTAAGGCTTCGTCCTGCTGTTATCTTCGGTTCGGACGATCTTGAAGGCTGTAAGCACTCTGTTTTTGAAATAATTTCCAACTCAATAGATGAAGCGAGAGGTGGTTTTGGCGACAAAATCACTGTAACCTATTATCAGGATAAGTCTATTGAGGTTTCCGACTGCGGAAGAGGCTGCCCTGTCGATTATAATAACGCAGAGGGGCGTTATAACTGGGAGCTTGTTTATTGTGAGCTTTATGCAGGCGGCAAATATGATAATGACGGCTATGAATTTTCTCTCGGTCTGAATGGACTTGGTGCTTGTGCAACGCAGTATGCGTCAGAATTTATGGACGTTGAGGTTCTGCGTGACGGCTGTAAATATGATCTTCATTTTGAGCACGGCGAAAATATCGGAGGGCTTTCCAAGCAGGAATATAAGGGCAGGCAGACAGGCACAAAAACACGCTGGCGGCCCGATACGGAGGTTTTTACCGATATAGCCATCGAACGTGAATATTTTGAAAATATGATGAAAAAGCAGGCTGTCGTTAATCCGAAGGTAACATTTGTTTTCCGTTATGAGCTTGCAACGGGCGGCTTTGATGAAACTATATATTTTTATGAAAACGGAATTACCGACTATATTGACGAGATAATCGGATCGGATGGTCTTACCTCACGTCAGTATGTTTCCTGCGAAAGAAAGGGTCGTGACAGTGATGACCGACCCGAATATAAAATGAAGCTTTCCTGTGCGTTTGCCTTTTCAAATAAGGTAAGCTTTCAGGAATATTATCACAATTCAAGCTTTCTTGAGCATGAGGGTTCTCCGCAAAAGGCGGTACGTCAGGCTTTCCGTTCATTTATCGATAATTATATAAAAACGGTGGGAAAGTACAAGGCAAATGAAAAATCCATAAAGGACGATGATGTTCTTGACAGCCTTGTAATAGTATCGTCAACCTTTTCGACCTATACTTCATATGCAAACCAGACGAAAAAGGCGATAAACAATAAGTCAATATATGATAATATGGTTGATTTTCTTAAGCATTCGCTTGAGGTCTATTTTATAGAAAATCCCGAAGAAGCAGGAAAAATCGCCGATCAGATACTCATAAACAAGAGAAGCCGTGAATCTGCCGAGCGTATCAGACAGAATACAAAGAATAATCTTACCAAGCAGATAGATCTTGCAAATATGGTTGAAAAATTTGTTGACTGCCGTACAAAGGATCTTTCAAGACGTGAGATATTTATAGTGGAGGGTGACTCTGCGCTGGGTTCATGTAAAACCGCCCGTGACGCTGAATTTCAGGCTATTATCCCTGTAAGAGGTAAGATACTCAACTGTCTAAAAGCCGATTATGCGAAGATTTTTAAGAATGATATAATAACTGATCTTATAAAGGTTCTCGGTTGTGGAGTTGAAGTAACGACCAAGGCAAATAAGGAGCTTTCCTCCTTTAACATTGAAAATCTGCGTTGGAATAAGATCATAATATGTACCGATGCCGATGTTGATGGCTTCCAGATAAGAACGCTTATTCTTACGATGCTCTATCGTCTTACGCCGACGCTTATTGAGCAGGGCTATGTTTATATCGCAGAATCTCCGCTTTTTGAAATAACAACCAAGGATAAGACTTATTTTGCGTATAATGAAAAGGAAAAGGTCGAGATACTTGAAATGATCGGGGATAAAAAGTATAAGATAGACCGTTCAAAAGGTCTTGGTGAAAACGATCCAGAAATGATGTCGCTTACCACGATGAATCCCGATACAAGAAGGCTTATCAAGGTAACACCTGTTGATATGGAAGCAACGGCTGATATGTTTGATCTCCTGCTGGGTGATAATTTGCAGGGAAGAAAGGATTATATTTCCGAGTTTGGCTATAAATATCTTGAGCTTGCGGATATTTCATAAGGAAAAGGAGAGCTGTTAATGGCAAGAAAAAAATCAGAAAGAAGCGCTGCAAAAAAACAGGCGGTAAGCTTTCCCGACGCTTATATTGCAGGCAGTGGAATTATCGCAGAGGAAGCAATAACCGATACACTTGAAAAAAATTATATGCCATACGCTATGAGCGTTATTATTTCCCGTGCATTGCCTGAAATAGACGGCTTTAAGCCTTCGCATAGAAAGCTACTTTATACTATGTATAAAATGGGACTGCTGACGGGACCTAAAACCAAGTCGGCGAATATTGTCGGTCAGACTATGAAGCTCAATCCTCATGGTGACGCAGCAATATACGAAACGATGGTTCGTCTTTCAAAGGGAAACGAGGCTCTGCTCCACCCATATGTTGACAGCAAGGGCAACTTCGGCAAGGCTTATTCAAGAAATATGGCTTATGCCGCATCACGATATACAGAAGCGAAGCTTGCGCCGATATGTGCGGAGCTTTTCAGCGATATTGATAAGGATACAGTGGATTTCGTTCCGAACTATGATAACGAAACGACAGAACCAACGCTTCTGCCTGCGACTTTTCCTTCTGTGCTTGTAAATGCAAATGTAGGAATCGCTGTTTCAATGGCAAGTGCAGTCTGTCCGTTCAATCTTTCCGAGGTCTGCGAAACAACTGTCGGTCTTATAAAAAATCCGGAGCATGACATTATGTCAACTTTGAAAGGACCCGATTTTCCGGGCGGTGGATTTATTCTGTATGATGAGCATGAGCTGAAAAATGTTTATGATACGGGCAGAGGTTCAATAAAGGTTCGCTCAAAGTATAATTATGATGAAGCATCGAACTGTATCGAGGTCACGCAAATTCCTCCGACAACTACGGTTGAAGCGATTATGGATAAAATAATCGAGCTTGTAAAGGGCGGAAAAATAAGCGAGGTTTCCTATATCCGAGATGAAACGGATATCAACGGCTTGAAAATTGCTATTGATATAAAAAAGGGTGTTGACCCTGATAAGCTTATGAAAAAGCTTTTCAGAATGACGCCTTTACAGGATTCTTATGCCTGCAATTTCAATATACTTATCGGCGGAATGCCAAGAGTAATGGGCGTAAGGGAAATACTTGAGGAATGGGTAGCATTCCGTAAGGAGTGCGTAAAACGAAGAGTTTATTTCGACCTTTCAAAAAAGAAAAGCAAGCTTCATCTGCTTAAGGGACTTAAAAAGATACTGCTTGATATTGATAAGGCTGTAAAGATCGTTCGTGAAACAGAGGAAGAAGCCGAGGTAGTTCCCAACCTTATGATAGGCTTTGGCATAGATGAAATTCAGGCTGATTATGTCGCTGAAATAAAGCTTCGTCATCTTAATAAGGAGTATATCCTTAACCGCACATCAGAAATTGACGAGCTTGAAAAGGCTATCGCCGAGATGGAGGAGATCCTTAAGGACGATAAAAAGGTCAAGAATATTATCGTTGACGAGCTTAACGAGGTCAGCAAAAAATACGGTCAGCCGAGAAAAACTCTCTTTATCTATTCTGCTGGGGAGGAAAACGAGGAGGAAGAGGACGATACTCCCGATTTTCCTGTTACTCTTTTCATTTCGCAGAGCGGATATTTCAAGAAGATCACACCGCAGTCATTGAGAATGTCGGGCGAGCAGAAGCTTAAAGAGGGCGACTATATCGTAAGCACGGTTGAAACCACCAACAGAAGCGAGCTGCTGTTCTTCTCCGATAAGTGCCAGGTCTATAAAAGCAGGACTTCGCTTTTCAAGAATACAAAGGCTTCTGAGCTTGGCGTGTATATTCCTGCACAGCTTGGCTTTGACGAGAGCGAGGACTTCCGCTCAATGATAGTGACAGGCGATTACAGTGAACAGCTTATTATGGTATTTGCCAACGGCAAGGTTGCCAAGGTCCCGCTGAATGCTTATGAAACAAAGACTAACCGTAAAAAGCTTTCAAAGGCATACAGCGATAAATCAAAGCTTGTTGCGATGTTCAGCGTTGCGGATAATACTGATATTCTGCTTACAACATCAAATGGCAGAGCTGTTGTGTTCAATACGGGAATGATCCTGCCGAAAACCACCCGTGACACGATAGGCGTGCAGGTCGTTTCGCTTAAAGCCAAGGCAGAGGTTTCCGCCGCAGTAATAGTTACAGCCGAAAATGAGGGTCAATATTCAAAATATTATGTAAAAACGATACCTGCGGCAGGTTCTCTTGCAAAGGATATTGCAGATGTTGATCAATTGCATTTTTGATAAAAATAACCCGAAAAGATATTGCACTTTTCGGGTTATTTTTTTGGTCATATTGATGCGTCCTCAAAATAAACAGCGTACCATTGCAGGAAGATAAAAACTGTCCAGATTTTTCTGCTGTTATCATATTCACCGCTTCTATGTTCGTCAAGAAGCTTGACAAGAAGTTCGATGTTGAAGAATTTTTCAGCGGCAGGGGAGGTGAATGAGGTCTTTACAATGCTGTAATATTTATCCTCCTTGAGCCAGACTCTGATAGGAACAGGAAATCCGAGCTTCTTTTTGTTAGCAGTCTTTGGCGGTGCGGCTTTGAGTGCGGCTTTTCGCATAGCAAGTTTGGTGTTTTCGGTGCTGACGCGGTATTTCCAAGGAATTTGCTCCGCAAGAGCCATAACTTCCTTATCAAGGAAAGGCACACGCAGTTCAAGAGAATTTGCCATTGACATTTTATCAGCCTTAAGAAGAATATCGCCAGCCATCCAGAGATGAAGGTCAAGATATTGCATTTTTGTTATCTGATCCTTATCCCTTACCTTTTCGTAGAATAGAGCTGTAATAGCTGTCGGGTCGGGAGCGTTAGTTTTGATTTTCAGAAGCTGCTTGCGTTCCTTTGGCGTGAACATATAAGCATTTCCGATAAAACGCTCCTCAAGGTCTTTTCCGTTGCGGACAAGGAAGTTTATGCCGCGTTTTTGTGGAAGATGTGAGGCAACAGATCCGATTCCCTTACGAATAAATTTAGGAAGAGCTTTATAAGCGTGTGAGCCCAGCGGTTCTTTGTAAATATTATATCCGCCGAAAATTTCATCTGCACCCTCGCCCGAGAGAACTACCTTGACATATTCAGAAGCTTTTTTACAAACAAAATAAAGTGCAATGCAGGACGGGTCTGCAAGAGGTTCGTCCATATGATACTGGATTTTTCTTATATTATCCCAGTATTCCTCGGGAGTTATCACCTTGCTTATATTTTCCTTGCCGATATATTGTGAGAACTCCTTTGCCCAGCCGATCTCGTTGTATTTTTCGTCCTCACCGAAGCCGACCGTAAAGGTTTTATCAACATTCGCAACGGACGCCGCATAGCTTGAATCAACACCGCTTGAAAGGAAGCTGCCAACCTCGACATCTGCTATTTTATGAGCCTCAACGGAGTTTTTAAAGGTATCGGAGATCCTCTCCACCCATTCGTCCATTTCAGGCTTTTCGTCTGCATTGAAATTAACGTCCCAATAACGCTTTATTTCAAGCTTTCCGTTATTATATTTAAAGAAATGAGCGGGCGGGAGCTTATAAACATTCTTAAAAAAGGTTTCATTAGTCGGTGAATACTGGAAGGTAAGATAATTTTCAAGAGCTGTTTCATTAAGCTCCTTTTTAAAGGACGGGTGAGCGAGAAAAGCTTTTATTTCCGAGCCGAATATGAAGGTATCACCCATAGTGGCATAGTACAGCGGCTTTATTCCGAAGAAATCCCTTGCAGCGAAAAGCTCCTTGGCGTTTTTATCCCATATCACAAATGCGAACATTCCGCGAAGCTTATCAAGCAGCCTTTCACCATATTCCTCATAGCCGTGGAGAAGGACCTCCGAGTCTGTATTGGTTGTAAAGGTATGTCCCTTTGCAAGCAGCTCCTTACGGATGGCTTGGTAATTGTAAATTTCGCCGTTAAAAAGAAGAACCTTGCTTTTATCCTCGTTATATATAGGCTGATCTCCCGATTCGGAAATATCGATAATGCTTAATCTGCGAAAACCGAGAGCTATATCCTCATCTGTATATTTACCGCCCGAATCAGGACCTCTATGACGGATTTTATCCATCATATCCTCAATGATTCGGTTTGAATTATCCTTTGTATTTGTAAAGCCAACAAAACCGCACATATATTGATCCTCCAAAAAAACATATACATATATTATACTTTAT
>CAZUDC010000059.1:0-7924 GCA_964619105.1 uncultured Ruminococcus sp. | reverse complement strand
TGGCGGTAACATCCCTATTGGATATGAATATGAGGACGGCAAGCTGATTGTCAATGAGTTTTTCAAGCTTTTCACGGCATTCATTAAGAAGATTTACATCCTGAGGATATTCAATATTCTGCGGTGTACAGATCTTAATTAAAGATTTGCAAAAAATCTTCCGTAATATGTTTTCAGTTTATCTTCGCAAATCATACTGATTTCTTCTTTTTCATCACTGGTAAGCAGTTTCCACACAGTTGGTTCAACCTCAACAATACCAAGCGTTTTCGTATGCCGTAACATCTGCATATCCTCAAAACGCTTGCTTCTTCATCCTTACAATATTCATCCATAAACAGATTTACATCGTTATACATAGTTGGCTGATTGCTTTTTAATGAAAGAATGTAATCAGCATTCTTTTCTCGTATTTTCTTTGCAATTTCTGTCTGTGTTCCCATAGCATCAATGGTTACTATACATCCGTTGATATCAAGCATTTCGAGTAACTGAGGAATTGCTGTTATCTCGTTGCTCTTTTCTTCGCAGGCGAGCTGACCAATAACCAATCCGAACCCATGAGCAAAGGCACTTACGACGTGCAGAGGACGTTTTCTGGCGTCAGCTGTTCTGCGTGCCTGTTTGCCGTCTATGGCTATAACTCCTTTTACAGAGGGAATAACAGACTTCATCCATTCAGCAAACAGTTCATGTATTTGTGAAGGTGTGATCTTTTACATCACATACCGGAATGTATTTGCATCGGGTATGCCATTCTCAAGCTTGAGATATTTTTCTAACCATTCTCTTCTGTTTTTTTCGAATAGTTCTATTCTGGCATATGATGTTGCTCCGCAGATTATTGCTATTAACATGATAAACAATACTTCATGCAGCGGATATATTACGCTGTTGCCCCTTCTTGTATCTTTGATCCCTTCAAATATTTCTTCAAGACTCAATTTTTTCATGGTATTTCATTCCTTTGATGTATTTATCTCTATTATACCATGATACTTACTCTTTGCTTTGTTACAATTCGTTTACATTTTTACTCGTTGAAATACCGTGTTGAGTGCGAAGTATTTAATTGACAAATCAAGCGTTAAATGGTATAATGTAGTACAGTTGAAGGAGGGCTTATGATGAAAAAACTTTGCGCATTGACCTTTGATGACGGTCCTAATACCGATACAACTCCGCTTGTTCTTGAAAAGCTCCAAAAATATGGTGTTACAGCTTCTTTTTTTCTTGTTGGAAACAATATTGACAGCGAATCGGAAAGGGTTGTAAAAAAAGCCTTTGATATGGGTTGTGAAATATGCAGTCATTCACGCACACATTCCGTTATGCCCGAGCTTTCGGCAGAGGATATCCGTGCGGAAATGGAATATACAGCATCGGAAATTTTACGCATTACAGGAAAAGAGCCGAAATTTTTCCGTCCGCCGTATATTGCGGTAAATGATATTATGTTCGATAACATTGATCTGCCCTTTATTGCGGGAATTGGTGCGGAGGACTGGCTCCCCGAGGTCACCTCGGAGCAGCGTGCGGAGAGGATATTAAGTCAGGTCGATAACGGCGCTGTTATTCTTCTGCATGATATGAGCGGAAATATTCAGACTGTAAATGCGCTTGATATCATGATCCCAAGGCTTAAAGAAGATTATGAGCTTGTTACGGTTTCCGAGCTTTTTGAATTAGTGGGAGCCGCTCCGAAAAAGGGCATTGTTTACTCGTTCACATCACAGACCAAAAATCTATGGGAGGCTTGAAAAAATGAAAAAACCTATCGCTTTACTCTCTGCGGCTGTTATTGCGGCGGCAATGACAGCGTGCGGAAATGCAGCAGAAACAAAAGAGGAGGAAGTATCGGTGAGATCAATAGAGCTTGTTGAGGGAAATTTTAAACAGCTTGGAAGAACATATTATAATAACGGTAAAATTTATTGTGCATTGAGCGGTTCAGGCGCAGAATTTACATTCACAGGAACTGAATGTACAGTTACCATTGAAGGCGATTCAAACAGCTCCGTTTCAACCTCTGCCGATAATCACGCAAGAGTTGCCGTATATGTAAACGGCGAACGCACAGCTGACACAATGATCGACGAAAAGGTAAAGACAATAAATGTTTTCAGCAGCGAAACAGAACAGGAAGCGGATATTAAAATAGTCAAGCTTTCCGAATCCCCGATGTCAACCTTTGCAATAAGCGATATCACGATCAACGGCAAGGACGCAAAGCCTGCTAAAAATAAGGAAAGCTACATAGAATTTGTCGGAGATTCCATAACCTGCGGCTATGGTGTTGATGATGAGGACTGTAACCATCATTTCTCAACCAAAACAGAGGACTGCACAAAGGCATATGCTTATAAAACAGCTGAAAAGCTTGGTGCGGATTACAGCCTTGTTTCATTCAGCGGACATGGTATCATTTCAGGCTATTCAGGCGACGGAAACAAAGTAACCAGCCAGCTTGTTCCACCATATTATGAGCATCTCGGATATACATGGAGCAACAATCCCGAATTTGATCCGCTTTCACTTGACTGGGATTTCAGCAAGCGTGAGCCTGACGTTATCGTTATAAACCTCGGCACAAATGATGACAGCTATTGCAAAAGCCAGGAAGAAAAATGCGAGGATTTCCGTTCAAGCTATGTTGAATTTGTCAAGCAGATAAGGGCTAAGAATCCAAATGCAAGGATCATAGGAACTCTCGGAATTATGGGACAGAATCTCTATCCGTATGTTGAGCTTGCCCTCCGTGATTACAGCGAGGAAACAGGTGATACCAACGTTGACTGGCTTATGTTCGATAATCAGAATATGAACGAAGACGGCATTGCCGCTGACTGGCACCCGACAGAAAAAACCCACGAAAAAGCTTCTGACAAGCTTGTTGAAAAAATCAAAGAAAGCATGGGTTGGGAATAATTCATAAAAATAAAAGCGTAATTCATTTCATTGCGATTTGAATTACGCTTTTTTTTAATTATTCATCAAAGCAACAAGTCTGCTTGTTCCGAGCCTGTCAGCTCCAAGGGTGATAAATTTTTCTGCGTCCTCAAAGGAGGATATGCCGCCAGCCGCTTTTACTTTGACATTTTTTCCAACGTGCTTTTTCATCAGCTCAATATCCCCAAAGGTAGCACCGCCTTTTGAAAAGCCTGTTGATGTTTTGATAAATTCCGCTCCTGCCGATGTGACAATTTCACACATTTTGATCTTTTCTTCCTCTGTAAGAAGGCAGGTTTCGATAATTACTTTAAGCAGCTTTCCATCACAGGCTTTATGCACGGCCTTTATCTCGTCCTCAACAAAGTCATACAAGCCGTCCTTTAACGCACTGATATTTATTACCATATCAATTTCAGAAGCACCGTTTTCAACAGCATTTTTTGCTTCAAAGGCTTTTACTGCTGTGGTGCAGTTTCCGTTTGGAAATCCTATTACTGTGCATATCGCAAGCCTTCCGCCAACATATTCAGCGGCTTTTTTCACATAGCATGGCGGTACGCACGCAGACGCACAGCCGTATTTTATAGCGTCGTCAAGAACAGCCTTTATTTCTTCCCATTTTGCATTCTGAGCAAGAAGTGTATGATCCACTTTTGCAAGTATTTCTTTCTTATCCATAATTAACCCTTTTTTAAGCTTTTCAATATTGAATGACCTATTGTTTTATCAGGCATTTTCACACCGAAATTATCGGCAATGGTTGCTCCGATAATCGCAAAGGAGTCCTCATCTGCAAGCCTTCCCCCGTTATTCATAGAGGGCGAAAATGCGATGAAAGGCACCCTTTCACGGGTATGCTCCGTTCCCGTATGAGTGGGATCGTTTCCGTGGTCTGCGGTGATAATAAGCAGATCGTCCTGCCTTAAAAGGGACATTAGCTCTCCAAGCTTAACATCGAATTTTTCAAGCTCCGAAGCATAGCCCTCGGGGTTGCGTCTATGTCCCCATAATGCGTCAAAATCGACAAGATTTATAAAGCAAAGTCCGTTAAAATCACGCCTTGCGATCTCAATTGTCTGTTCCATTCCGTGTACAGAGCTTTTTGACCTGTTGATCTCGGTTATGCCCTCGCCGTCAAAAATATCGGATATTTTTCCGACGGATATAACGTCAAAGCCTGCATTTTTCAATGCGTCAAGAGCGGTTTTGCCGTATGGCTTCAAAGCGTAATCATGACGGTTGGAGGTCCTTTTAAATTCACCCTTTTTCTTTCCGATATAAGGTCTTGCGATAACTCTGCCGACCTTCCATTCTTCCCTCATAGTTATTTCACGGGCGATCTCACAGCAGCGGTAAAGCTCATCAAGCCCGAAGGCTTCCTCGTTTCCGCATATCTGCATAACCGAATCGGCAGAGGTATAAACTATCATATGCCCCGTTGCGATTTCCTCCTCGGCAAGCTCGTCAAGTATCGCTGTTCCGCTTGCGCTCTTGTTTCCGATTATGGTACGTCCTGTTCTTGCGGAAAGCTCATTGATAAGCTCCTTGGGAAAGCCTGTTTCCGTAAAGGTTTTAAATGGTGATGTAATGTGCAATCCCATCATCTCCCAGTGACCTGTCATAGTATCCTTTCCCTTACTTGCCTCATAAAGGTACGCAAACCTGCCTAGCGGAGCATCAACAGGAGCGACCTGCTTCAGTTTATGCAGATTCGCAAGTCCGAGCCTTTGAAGATTTGGAATATGGAAATCATCCCTTTTCTGCGATATATGACCTAATGTGTCAGTATCCTCATCGCCGTAATCGGCGGCATCGGGCATTGCTCCCACTCCGAGCGAGTCGATAACAATAGTAAATATACGCTTAAATCCGTCCATGGCTGAGCACCCCGTCACATATTTATGATGACTTTTTCAACAAGCCTCTTAAAATCGTCCGCAACACGGTCAGCGGTTTCCTGAACCTCCTTATGACTTAGCTGAACCTTGGAAATTCCTGCCGCCATATTTGTAATACAGGAAATTCCGCATACCTCCATGCCCATATGCCTTGCCGCCATAGCCTCAACAGCCGTACTCATTCCGACTGCGTCAGCACCCCAGGTCTGTGCAAGTCTTATTTCGGCAGGCGTTTCATAATTGGGTCCTGTAAACTGAACATAAACGCCCTTTTGCATAGCAATGCCAAGCTCCTTTGCACAAGAATCGATAACATTCTGCAAGCGTTTGCTGTACACCTCGCTCATATCGGGAAATCTTGTACCAAGCTCGTCAATATTTGCTCCGATAAGCGGACTTGGAACAGCCGTTGTGATATGGTCGGTGATAATCATAAGATCTCCTGCCTTGAAATCCCTGTTACAGCCGCCTGCGGCATTGGTAAGCAGAAGCTTTTTCGCCCCCATCATACCCATAAGACGCGTCGGCAGGACAACATCTGTCATAGGATAACCCTCGTAATAATGAACACGTCCCTGCATTATAACAACCGGCTTTTCTCCGACATAGCCGAAAACAAACCTGCCTGCATGACCCTTTACCGTGGATATCGGGAAATCCTCGATTTCACTGTAGCTTATTGAAGCCTTAATATCGATCTCATTGGCAAATTCACCCAGACCTGAGCCTAAAATGACCGCTGCCTCGGGTTTGAATTTATCAAGGTCGATCTTACTTTTAACACTTTCAAGGCATCTTATTAATTTTTTGTACATTAAATCATCTCCGTTTAAATTTTTTATCACCGGATCACATTTCATCCTGAATATAGCTTCTGACCTCTTCGGCAAGGGTTATATTTATCCCTGCGGCTTTGGCAAGCTCTTCTGCGGTGGCTTTTTTCAGCTCTTCTCTTGTTTTGAACGCTGAAAGCAGCTTTTCCGCCTTTTTTTCGCCGATACCCTTTATCGTGGTTATTCCAAGGCTGAACGATTGCTTGCTGTGCTTTTTACGCTGGTAGGTTATCGAAAATCTATGAACCTCGTCCTGAATCCTTGTCAGAAGCATAAAAGCCGCCTTGTTTTCATTGATGGCGATCTCACCGCCGCCTGTTGCGATGGCTCTTGTGCGGTGCTTGTTATCCTTGACCATACCGAAAAGCGGCACATTTATCCCCATTTCCTGCAGGATCGGAGCAACTGCATTGACCTGACCCTTACCGCCGTCAAGAAGAATCAAGTCAGGCAGACGGGAAAAGCCCTCATCCGTTTCATTTTCGTCCTTATAATGCCTGAAACGTCGTTCAAGAACCTCTTTCATTGAAGCATAGTCGTTCTGTATTGCTGTTTCCTTTATCGAAAACTTCTTATATGCCTTTTTGTTGGGCCTGCCGTTTTCAAAAACGATCATTCCCGCAACCATTGCCGAGCTTGCAAGGTTGGATATATCGTAGGATTCAATATACATCGGCGGATTCTCCAGTCCGAGAAGCTTTGCAAGCTGTTCAAGCGCAACAATTTCCGCACCTGTTCTTCCTACCTTTATCGCAAGTGATTCGCTTGCGTTTTCCTTTGCCATTTTTATAAGCTGAAGTCCTTTTCCTCTTGTGCGTGAAAAAATATCAACAGCGTGCCCACATTTTTCACGGAGCAGCTTTGTTATCATCTCGCAGTCGGGAATATCCTCCTCGGTTATGATCTCCCTCGGAACGGATTTTGGGTCGGAGTAAAATGCTGTTATAAAATCCTGTATCATTTCAGCAGGCTCATCAATTTCTCCGACAGGAAGCTCGCTTCTGTCTGTAAGTCTGCCGCCGCGGTACTGTAATATTGCAACGCAGGCGATATTTCCGTTCTGTGCAGCTGCGATAATATCCGTATCACGCATATCCTCGTTGATAATTTTCTGACTGTCGGCGGCTTTTTTTATCGCATTTATCCTGTCGCGCAGACCTGCGGCACGTTCAAATTCAAGATTTTCCGCCGCCTCGTTCATCTTTTCGGTAAGGCTTTCGACCGAAGCCTCCGAGCCGCTTGCAATGTATTCCTCTGCCTGTGCAATTATCGCATTGTATTCACCGCAGGGGATCTTTCCTGTGCAAACGCCCATACATTGCTTTATATGAAAATTAAGACAGGGTCTTGCCTTGCGGAAATCACGGGGAAAAACCTTTTTGCAGGTCGGGAGCATAAAAACCTTGTTTACCTCCTTGACCGTCTGTACAGAAACGAAATGGCTTGTATACGGTCCTATGAATTTTCCGCCTCCGTTTTTCTGCATTTCAGCGGTTATCCTTGGGTATTCGTCATCGGAGATTTTGATGTAGCTGTAACCCTTATCGTCCTTGAGCAGGATATTATATTTGGGCTTATGCTGTTTTATAAGCGAACATTCAAGGACAAGAGCCTCATATTCCGAATCCGTTACTATAAAATCGTAATCATAAACGTTGGAAACCATTTTTGCAACCTTGGGCGTATGGTCAGGCGATTTGCAGAAATAGCTTGTCACACGGTTACGCAGATTTTTTGCCTTGCCGATATAGATTATCTGACCTGATCTATCCCTCATTCTGTAAACCCCAGGGGAGTTCGTCAGCAGGGAGGTCTTTTCACGCAGATACGGGAGACGTTCGTTCATATCAATTCTCCGAAAGGACGTATTTTTTTATCGCTTTTGTTACGCCCTCGTTATTATTGCTTTCGGCGGTATATTTGCCGTATTTTATCATTTCGGGATGAGCATTTTCCATAACAAAACCAAAGCCTGCATCGGCAATCATTTCAGCGTCATTGAAATAATCTCCGAATGCCATTGTTTCTTCACGGCTTATATTAAGTTCTTCGCGAATACTTTTCAAAGCCGCACCCTTATTTATGCCCTTGTTCATAATATCTATCCATCGCGGACCTGTTACAGCAATGCTGAGCTCGTCCTTGAATTCAGATGTAATGATCGGATAACTGTTTGCTTCCGCACCATTCAATAAGGGGCTTGCCCCGTCATTTAACGTGGCAAGGGTTGGCGTAGCCAAC
>CAZUDC010000058.1:0-8047 GCA_964619105.1 uncultured Ruminococcus sp. | reverse complement strand
GAGCTTGAACTCCCACTGAACAGTAAATGGAACCCGCCGCCGAATTGAACGAAATCCAATTTAGAGGCAGGGGGACATCTTGCTTAAGTTATATGGCTTTTGTGCAGATTTTTTATCTGCACTTTGATTAAAGATTAGAATTAATCAGCGGATCCATGAGCTATAACACTCTCGATAAAAATTCTCTGAGCCTTGGATTTTTAGGGCTTTCAAAAAAATCCTTCGGGTTATTCTGTTCCATTATATAACCGTCAGCCATAAACATGACCCTTGATGCGACTTCCTTTGCAAAGCCCATTTCGTGAGTTACAACTATCATTGTCATACCGTCATTGGCAAGCTGCTTCATAAGCTCAAGAACTTCGCCGACCATTTCAGGGTCAAGCGCCGAGGTAGGCTCGTCAAAAAGCATTACATCGGGATTCATTGCAAGAGAACGTGCGATAGCAATTCTCTGCTTCTGACCGCCCGAAAGCATTGCAGGATAGGAATCTGCCTTATCGGGCAGACCAACTCTTTCAAGCAGCTCCTCCGCCTTCAAATCAGCCTCCTGCTTAGTCATAAGTCCGAGCTTTACAGGTGCAAGCGTGATATTTTTCTTTATCGTAAGATGAGGAAAAAGGTTGAAATGCTGGAAAACCATCCCCATTTTTTGACGCATAAGATCAATTTCGCTGCCGCCTGCTCTTGTTATATCCTTTCCCTCGAAAAGTATAGTTCCGTCGGTAGGCGTTTCCATAAGGTTAAGGCAGCGCAGAAGGGTTGATTTTCCCGAACCTGACGGACCTATCACAACGACCTTTTCACCCTTGTATATATGCTCGTCGATCCCTTTAAGCACTTCATTTTCGCCGAAGGCCTTTTTTAATCCTTTAACGTCTATCACTCTGCCTTAATCTCCTTTCAAGCTTTGTAACAAAATGCGTAAGTACAACGACCATTACAAGATAGATCAATGCAACGGAAATAAGCGGCATAAATGCAGAGTAGGTCTGCGAACGGATAATATCGCCGCCCTTTGTCAGATCCTGAACTGCGATATATCCCGAAACGGAGGTTTCCTTCAGCAGGACTATACATTCATTAGCAAGCGCAGGGAGAACATTTTTGAAAGCCTGCGGAAGAATTATAGACATCATAGTCTGCCTGTAATTCAGACCAAGGCTTCTTCCTGCTTCAAACTGACCATTATCAATGGAGGCAATTCCCGAACGCACTATTTCCGCAACATATGCTCCCGAATTTATGCCGAATGCAACTATTGCAACAAACAGCTTCGATACGGGTACGCTTGCAAATATTACAAAATAAATTATGAGAAGCTGAACAACAACAGGTGTTCCTCTTATGACCGTAAGATATATCCTGCAAATAAAGTCAGGTATCACAAGCCTGCCTGTTTTATCATGTGTAAAACGGATTATTGCAATAATAAAACCAAGCACCATACCGATAAGCACGGCGAAAAAGGTTATCAGAAGCGTTGTTCCGAATCCGTTTACGAGATAATGCCATCTGTCCTGTTCAATAAAATTCTGCCTGAAGCTTTCTGCAAATCCCAAAGCTGCACTTCCTTTTTAAAAATCTGCTCCACCAGATGGGTGAGGCTTGTTTTTTTAGTTCTTTCTTACAATGATCACCTGATTGGTTTCGGTGTAAGGATCGGAGAAAAGAACGTTTTTCATCCTGTCCTCGGTAACAGTCATTCCTGCACAGCCGACATCAGCCTTGCCCGACTGAACAGCGGCAATGATCGAATCAAATGCCATATCGTCGATTTTAAGCTCATAGCCAAGCTTGTCGCATACAGCAGTCATCATATCAACGTCAAAGCCAACGATAGCGTCATTTTCCTTATACTCATACGGAGGAAATTCAGCGTTTGTTGCCATTACGATAGTACCGTTGCTCCTGTCAGCATTTTCAGGGGAAGCATAGGGGAGTGTACCCTTTGTATCTCCTGTATAGTTATCACGGATATTTTGCAATGTGCCGTCTGCTTCAAGCTCTGCAAGCGCAGAATTGATCTTTTCCTGAAGCTCGGTGTTATCAAGCTTCATAGCGATAGCATATTCCTCCTTGGCAAAGGGCTCTTCAAGGATCATAATATCGTCATTCTTGGAAACGAAAACCTCTGCTGGGTTATTGTCGATGATAACAGCGTCAACCTTGCCCTGCTTAAGAGCCTGAACGGCGTCAGCCCCCTTGGTGAATTTTTCAACCCTTGCCCCCTCAATGCCGTCTGCAAAGGTATCGCCTGTTGTTCCAAGCTGTGTGCCTATGGTCTTTCCTTCAAGATCGTCGATGGAGAAAACGGTGTTTGCGGGAACTCCGCAGCCTGTGAGCATTACAGCCGCTATAGCAGCGGAGGCAAGAATAGATGTAAGCTTTTTCATAAATAAAACCTTCCCTTTTGATTTCATACTATGCGTTATTATACCATACTTTCAAGGCTTATTCAACAGTTTCTGTGATTGTTAATATATTAGTTTCAATTCTTTAAATTCCTTGCGGAAGAAAATAAATGCGATTTTTTATTTAAAAAATAGTGACAAATCTGTTTAAATGTGTTATAATAATTTTAACATCTTTTTTCGGAGGGCTTGTATGAAAGGTAATAAAAATAAAAAGGCTACTGTTGTTGAAACGCTTATCGTGTTTCTGATAGTATTTGCAACATCATTTTACGATGTGTTCTACTCGCTTGACTGTATGTTAAGGGATAATCTCTATCAGTCGCCGCGAGGCATCAATAATAATATCAAAATAATTGCAATTGACGATGAAACGCTCCGTCAGCTCGGGCCCTTCGGAACATGGCCGAGAAGCACCTATGCAGAGCTGATAGATATTCTTGGTGAATATCCGTCTGTGATCGCAATGGATATTATGTTTTTCGGAGAAATGGACAAGGAGGACGATTCAGTACTTGAACAGGCTTGTGCGAATAATCCAAGGATAGTTGTCGGCTCATATATTGATTACACAAGTCAGTATACATACGATGAAAACGGCGAGCCTTATATAGACCATTTCCATGTAAATGCGATCGATCAGCCTTATTTCAGTGATAGCTGTGTTACAGGCTTTGTTAACTCCGCTCCCGACGAGGACGGAACTGTTCGTTCGATATTTGTTTCGCAGACAGTTCCCGAGCTTTACGGCGATACCGTTTTTCACAGCTTTGCATCGGAAATTTATTCAATGTACTGTACAAATAAAGGGATAGAACAGAATACGCCTGCCCTTGATAAAAATGGAAGAATGTGGATAAACTATGCGGGCAGACCGGGCGATTATGAGCATATTTCGCTTAGCTCCGTTCTGGACGGAAGTGTTGATCCGAGAGTTTTCAGCAATTGTATCGTGATGGTCGGCGCTTATGCATCGGGCTTGCAGGATCAGTTTGCCGTTCCGAACAGCTCCGACCAGATGTTCGGAGTTGAAATACATGCCAATATCGTGCAGGGACTCATTGACGGCAGATATCCCATTCCTGTAAACAGAATAATAACCTCGCTTATCTTTGCAGTCTGCGTTTCGGCTGTCTATGTTATGACAAAGCTGATAAAGCTTCGTTATTCGGGAATTGCTGCGGCTGTTATCGGAGTGCTGTTCATTGTGTGCGGAGTGCTTATGAACAGTGCGGGAACAACAATACCTTTGCTGTATGCGCCGCTGTTTTTGGCGATCGCTTATCTTGTAAATCTCGGTAGACGATATGTACTTGAAAATATTGAAAAGAGAAAGATCACTGCGGCATTTAAAAAATATGTCGCTCCGCAGGTCGTTGAGGAGATCGCAAAAACAGGGCAGTATCATATTAAGCTTGGCGGTGAAAACCGTGATATCGCCGTTCTTTTTGTTGATATACGAGGCTTTACCCCTATGTCGGAGAGCCTTGAGCCTGAACAGGTTGTTGATATACTTAACAGCTATCTTAATCTTACAACAAATGCTATATTCAAAAACGGAGGAACGCTCGACAAATTCATCGGCGATGCTACAATGGCTGTTTTCAACGCTCCGTTCGATCTTGATGATTATGTTTTCCGCGCAGTGCAGACAGCGTTTGACATCGTAAGCGGCGGAAATGCGATTGAAAGCAAATTCCTTGAAAAATACGGCAAATCGGTAAGCTTCGGTGTTGGTGTAAACTGCGGACCTGCCGTTGTCGGAAATATAGGCTGTGACTTCCGTATGGACTATACAGCGATAGGCGATACCGTAAATACCGCCGCAAGACTTGAATCCAACGCTAAAAGAGGACAGGTGCTTATCAGCGAAAAGGTCTATGAGCAGGTCAAGGACAGAGTTACGGTCGAACCGATAGGCGAAATTCCTTTAAAGGGAAAATCAAAGGGAGTTTTTGTTTATTCGCTTACAGCAATAAATGGCAAGGATAAGGAGGGAAACGCTGAAAATGGGGAAGTTTCTGATAATACCTGATTTAAAAAGGATAGACGAGAGCCTTGCTCTTGCACAGGAGTATGGCTTTGGCTTTGAATTCAATGATTTTTATTCACCAAAGGTCCTTGACGATATGGAGCTTGTTAAAGGAATCGCAGAGGAATATCGTTCACATAAGCTACCCGAAACGCTGACCTGCCACGGTGACTTCTTCGATGTGCTGATTTTCAGTGATGACAGGCATATAAGGGAAATATCCGAAATGAGAATACGTCAGAGCATCGAAGCGGCTTTGACTGTCGGAGCAAAGGCGCTGATATTCCATACAAACCATAATCCGTTCTTTACATTCCCGAATTATGTCAATAACTGGCTTGAAACGAACACTCAGTTCTGGAGCGGGATACTCACCGAGTATCCCGATGCTTCAATATATATTGAGAATATGTGCGACAGCTCTCCCGAAATGCTGTCAGCACTTGGAAAAAGGCTGAAAAAGTATCCTAATTTTGGCGTTTGCCTTGATTATGCCCATGCAAACGTTTTTGGTTCTGATATAAACAGCTGGGTGACGGAGCTTGCACCTTATGTTAAGCATCTGCATATAAATGATAATGATCTGAAAAATGACCTTCATCTTGCTGTAGGCGATGGAAATATCGACTGGGAGCTTTTCAGGAAGCATTATTTTGGGCATTTTTCGGACGCTTCTGTGCTGATAGAAACCTCTTCGATTGAAAATCAGAGAAAATCAGCGGAATTTCTGGAAAAGCTTGGCATTTTATGATAAAATTTGATGAGTTGAAGTGATAAAACAGCATTGCACTATATCGGCATTGTGAAAAATGACCTTTTTTGACTTTATTAATGGTAATTTTTTCGTTATTACTACAATTTTTTTGTTTTATTATTGCTTTTTTATAAATGATGTGATATAATATCACTAACAAATTAAAAGGCAACGTTGATGAAAGTCAACGGCGCAAAGCTCGAGCCTAAGCTTGTAATTTTCGGGAGTATGGCGGTCGAAGCTGCATTTGTTTGGGGGCTTTCCCAATTTTGCAGCTGCGGCGGTCTGCTCCCTTTTCTATTATTCAATGTAACCATAATTCAGAAAGGAATGATCATATATGGGTGTTAAATCAAGTATTGCGGCAATGTCCTTGAAGGCTAAGGCGCTTGTTGTATGCGCTGCGGTAGCGGTTACGGGTGGTGCCGTTGCGGCAGGAGTAATTTTAAGCCAGGACAATTCTTACAGAGTTCTCAAGGTTTTTGAGCTTGAGGGCGAGGCGATCGTTTCAAGAGAAAATACAGGAGATCTTGACGCATATAAGGGAATGAACCTTGAAAGCGGCGATATGCTGACGGTTGGAGAGGGCAGCTCCCTCAGACTTCAGCTTGACGATGATAAGTATCTTCTCCTTGACGAGAATACCGTGATCGAGCTTATCGCTGAGGGTGATCCGGCTGACAGCAAAACCACCATCGATCTGAAGGAAGGAACGATCCTTAACGAAATTTCCAATCCTCTTTCCGATAATTCAACCTATGAGGTATCAACGCCTAAGGCGACAATGGCAGTAAGAGGAACAAGCTTTATGGTTTCCGTAAAGAAAATGGGACAGAATTCCTGCATCGTCGATGAAAATACCTTCCACGGACTGGTAGAGATCATTATTGTTGATGATGACGGAAATCCGACGGGTGAAAAATATTATGTCCCCGCAGGCGACAGCACAACAATAGGCGGAAAAACTGCGGGCGATACCGATGAAAGCGTTGAAAACGTAGATGTTATCGATTATGAGGATCTGCCCGAGATTATTGTTGAATATCTGCTCCGCTCAAATAATGAAGGACTTATCCAGCTTGAACAGGAGATCCTTGAAAGACTTATGAGATTGTCAAATCCTCCCGAGACTACAACTGAGGCGACGACTACGGCACCAACTGAAACAACCACTGTAACAACAACATCGGAAACGACCGAAACAACTACTGTGACAACTGTTCCCGAAACATCTGCAACAGAGCAGACTACAACTGTAACAGCTGCAACAACCGTTCCCGAAACGGAAGCTACAACGACAACCGCAACTGCTGCAACAACCAAGGAAACAACCAAGACCACAAAGGCAACGACTAAGAAAAAGAAGAAAAAGACCACTACTACAACGGAAAAGACAACCAAGAAGGCTACAACGACTACAGAAGCAACCACCACAACAGAGGAAACTACGACAACTACTGTTACTACGGTTCCTTCACGTCCGCCAGTGATCTATACGGGCACTCCGGGAACAACTCCGACAACAGTACCGCCGACTCCGACAGAAACAGCTCCAACCACATCGGATTCCGAAAGCTATACATCACCGATGCCTTCGACAACGTCTACATCTCCTTTGCCGTCTACCGAAGCACCATCTGAAACATCATCGGAAACAACGACTGTATCAGAGCCATCTCCGGCTCCTGAAGAAACCACCGGCGGCAGCGGTGATACAGAAACAACAGTTTCAACCTCGCCTATGCCAGAAAATCCTGATGAGCTTTAATTTGACCTGATAAAGCCTGCGTATTTCAAAAAAAGGAAATACGCAGGTTTTTGTTGCAAAATTAAGGAAAATATGATATAATTATACTGACGAAAAGTTGAAAGGGGCGATCGGGTGCGGCTGACGGTTCGTAATGTTTATTCCGCAGAGGAAGAACAGGTCATAATTGAATGTATCGAAATGACAAAGGATTTTCAGGATATAAAAGAATATGTCCTTATGAAGGGCAACGTTATCCCCGGGTATATCGATGACAGACTATATCAGATACCGCTTGCCGAGGTGCTGTATTTTGAAGCGGTCGGAGAGCAGGTCTTCGCATATACTGCCGATGACATATACAGCATAAAAAAACGTTTGTATGAGATTGAGGAGCTTTATTCGGACAGAAAATTTATCCGCTGTTCAAAATCGGTCGTTCTGAATATACTTAAGGTGGAATCCTTCCGTCCCGCATTGGATTCAAGATTCTATGCGAAGCTGACAAACGGCGAGGAAATTCTCATTTCAAGAATGTATTCAAAAAATATCAGAAAAAAGCTGATGGAGGGTTAGTCTATGCGCGAGGAAATAACCAAAATACTTCATCTTTTTATGCTTATATATCTGTTTTTTACGCTTGATCTTGCGGTGCTGAGCGGGTTGGGGATAACTCCCGAGGTCACGCTTGACATTAATTGGGGTTTCGGCGTGCTGATACGTTCGGCGATGTATACCGTTCCCGTTGTTGTGTTTAAAAGCAAGCGTGAGCTTTCAGTGAGTGAAATGGTTGTAAGACGCGTGGTACATTTCCTGCTGATCGAGATAATAGTAATGAGCAACGAATTTTTCTGGGATGGTATCAAGGATATAAAAACGCTTTCAAGGATAGCTCTGTCCGTGCTTGTAGTATATATGTTTGTTGCGGTCGGAGATTGGCTTCTCGGATATATGGAGGCGCAAAGGATGAATCGTATGCTTGAAAGGATTAAGGGCAGAAATATACAGTAGTGTTTTGTACGGCTTTTTTGCATTTTATCGGCTATGTGCGAATGTTGTCGGAAATATATTGAAATATAATTCCGAGCGTATTATAATTA
>CAZUDC010000057.1:0-8092 GCA_964619105.1 uncultured Ruminococcus sp. | reverse complement strand
GCATATCGCCGTCATTCGGCGTTGCGTACAGCCACACATCAATGTAGTCGATGCCAGACACCTGCAAGTTGAACTTCTGCGGGATGACATTCTCGCCCGCCTCAAGCCCAGCCATCTTTTCCAGAATCTGCGCCTTGATAAGCTCGACGTAGTTGACCGGAGGGTTGATGTTCGGACTCAGGGTTACGCCAACGCGGAACCAGACCTTGACATACGTCGGGCGGTTAAAGCGTATCACGATGTCTTCACCATAAACGCCATGCAGGGTCGTTTCCACGCTACCAAAGGTGTTGATGCCGCCCGCCTTCGTGTTCAGGATTTGCTGGGCGATCTCCACCGCATCACCGCCCTCAACGACCACTTCGATGCTGTGCGGCCACCGACCGGCAGAATCAATTTCGTTGGTGCAGTTTTCGTAGGGAGCTACGCTCACGACACCCTGAACATTCTTCAGGATAGCGCTCTTGATGCTCTCCAACATGGAAGACGAGCGGTTATAGATTTTGTTCACATAGGATTTTCGGAACTCAACGTCACTCTCCGCGAGCTGGCCTGCAATATAGGAGCCGACGTTGGAAACAGCATTCAGGCCCGGTACGGCCTTTGCGATTTTCGTGATGACCCCGTTCGGGATGAGGATATCCCCGGCATCCACTGTTTCAAACGTGACGATGCTGCTGACAGACGCTGTGGTCAAATTCTCAGACAGAACCAGCGTGTTGGAGCTGGTTTCGTCCACGGCTTCGATCACGATGGTGTCATTTATGACAGTAACGTGGAAATTCTTATCGGTGATGGTCGTTCCCAGCTCCTCTAGGATTTCGCTGGATCCTTTTTTAGTGTCAGGAGTAATGGTGTATAAGTTTCCATTAAGAGCAACCCCAAGGGTTGTTGTTGCCTCTGGGGACGCGAGAATAACGGTGGCCTTATTAAAGGATGCTCTCGTTATCTCTGCATCCGCGCTGGAAATAAGGTTCGTGGTTGGGCTGGTGTCGGATGCAATCGACGTCCCGGCTGGAATTGCCGTACCGTCCACGCCGGTACAGAGGATACTGTAGTAGGACTTTGCAGCCATTCCGCGCGTGGTGCCGCCGAACTGCGCTGCATAGTCAAGGCTCACTCCGGTCGCGCTGGAAACGTACTCTGAGTGGTACACATCTACACCAAATTCCCACAGCTCTGCGATTTCATCTGCAACATTGGTCAGCAGGTGATTCAGCAAAGACTGTGGGTTCTGGCGGGTGTTCACGCCGAGGCGGGCTGACATCCGTTCGTGCATATCATCGAGGATTGAATCCAGACGTTTCGGGTTAGGCCCCTGCGGTGTTAAGCCATATTTTGCCACGGTATTCTGATCTCCTCTCTGAACCTGTCTTCGTCCGTAGTAAACGAGATTGCAACGGACGCGCTGCGGTTCTTTTTGTCAATGTCAAATGAAATATCCGTCACATCCGTCACTCCATCAACATTCATCACGGTTTCTCGGATGAGATATCGGAGCTTGGACTCGTTCGGATTCTTGACCAGCAGTTTTTCGAAGTACGGAAAGCCCAATGATGGCATCAGCCTCCACTCTCCGAGAAGCCAAAGCAAACGAATACGGACGGCTTGAGTGATACTGTCCGTAGACGATATATCGCCCGCCGATGAGATGTCCAAATCCCAAGTGGCGTTGAGTTTCAGATCAATCAAGTCTATCCCCTCCTTTTACTGCGGCTTTCCGGTCAAGCCGCCGCTATCGCCTGTGTGTATATGATTAGAAAGACTGATACTTCCACCAGATGACTTAACATCATCGCGCGCTACAATGTCGCCCTTGACCGTGAGTCTGCCCTCAATGGTTACTTCAGCAGATGTCACATCCAGTACAGTTCCACTGACCTTTGCTCGAACACTATCTGCCGTAATCTTCACCATCGTTTCGTTAACGGTGGCCTGCACAACATCAGGTGTGATTTTCACTTTTGTATCGCCGGTGACAATTACAACTGCATCCTCATCACAAGCCGCCTCCATCGTCTCATTTCCTCCGGAGACAAGATTGGGGATGGCAATAGCGTTGGTCAGGTCGAACTTTAGCTTTGTGTCCGTTTCATTACCGTACATCCAGTAGTCGAGAGCTTGCTCACTGAAAACCAGAAGACATCCATCACCCGGCTTTATGGGCCATGCAATCGTGACGTTTTGGCTTTGTGGAAACATAACCGGAACACCAGAGATTTCCGGGAAGTCCATCGTACTGCCGTCCGGCTTTGTGAACTTTGCCTTCGGCAGGACAGTAGCAACGCCTTTGGCTGGGTCATAACTTTTGATTTCGCCCGGCAGTGCTGTGTGTATATCGTCCGTTACACTTCTGGCACTCTTTCCGATTTGGTCAACAAACTCCTGCATCATTTTTGCTTCACCTCCAGCAGACGAGCTGTGCAGCTCCATGAACCTTCCATGCTATCGCCCTCGATCCTTACGGAGTAGACCCGGAAATATCCCTTGACCATCTTACTGTTTAGATACACATAATCGTCCAGCCCGATGGCGGCGTTCATCAGGTACTCCACGTCCCAGCCGTAGCTGTACCCCTTGTCCTCGTTGGAGATTTGGACACGCTCAGGGAGGCCCAGCAGGCCGGTTTCTGCCGACAGCTCATACACCTCGCGACTCATGGTGTCGTCCGGCTTTTTGACCTGTAGGACGCCATTGTTGATGCTCCACGTCAAGCCGCTGGTTTCGCAAGCTTTCGTCAGTACATTTCTGGCCGGGCCAACGTAGCTGTACCCGTTCGGAATGTCTTTGAACGTGGCATTGTAGGAGAAGGAAATCGTCACACCCATCTGGTCTGCGGTGTCTTGAATCAGGGTCTTGCAGCTCACAGCCCCCGAATAGCTCACGGAAGCGTATGTGTCCCGGACTTCCACGCGGCTATCCACCAGCTCAATTTCGGTCATTCTGTCAGCACCGTCGGCCTTTGTAGATGCAAATGTGACCACCCCGGTGAAAATATGCGGTCGAGTGTTTCCATAACCTGCATGGAGAACAACAACGCAGTCGCTTTTACTAAGCTCTGCAAGGTGTTCATCATTCAGGTTCCAGATGGTCACCTTCGCCGTGTTCTGGCTGTTAGTGTCCGCTTTCTCGACAGAAAACGAAATGTGCAACGGTCTCTGTCCATCTCCAATCTCAAATCCCGTGGATCCAGCCTTTCCAGCTGATAGTCGGTACTGACGGTCAAAATTCTTCACAGCTTTCCCTCCTTTCGATGGCAACAAAAAAGGCTGCGTTTCCGAAGCCCATCCGGTCTGGTAAAATAATGAAACCTACGCGTTTTTGCAAAGATTTCCCGTTATGGTCAGTCCTCGGACCGTCCGGTGGACGCTCCGACGGATTTTTGTAAAGCTAAGCCTTTTTTGAGCAAATACAACCCATAACTTCTGAAAAGCCTCTGATTAAACCCAGACTTTACCAGTAAAAGTATATGGAAAATTGTCTGGAACTTTCTGGGAAGGAATTGTCAAACCCGCTTCCGAAAGGTTGTTCATTATGAGAATTGATTTTACCGAATGGTTTGTTCCAGCCTCACGCCGGAACGAACACGAACTGAGCTGTACCATCGACAAAATCCTGCCGACCGATACTTTCCTTCTCAGTCAGGACAGCAAAAATGCCGCTTGGCATATCGTCCCGGCCAAACAGCAGGTTCAGCGGGAATTGCGGCACGAGCTTTACACCGAGCAGCAGTGGCGTCCCCAGCGAATCCATCACGCCCAGCATCCAGTAGCGGCCGGTGTCGTTCCATGTAAACCGCAACTGATACTGTTTGCCTAGCAATGAAATCCGCGAGACGCTATCATTCATGTCTGGAACGTCAATGATGATATAATCCAAGCAGGTCACACTCCTCACAATAATCCGAGGCCACTGGCCGCATTGTAAAGCACCGAACCACGAGATGCATCATCAGTGCTGGAACTGTCTGAGCTGACGGTCTTTGTGCTTGAAGTCCCGGCTGAAGCACCGGTTTTCCCGGACTTCCCATAGTCGGCTGGGATTTCTGCGGTTGCTGTTTCGGTAACATTGATCTTTTTGAAGGCTATCGGAATTTCACGGGCATACCCAACATCCGTAGCCTTCTTGATACTCATGCTCGTAATCACCATATCGGAATACACGCAGTCCGAGGTTGTAACTTCAAGAATCCGCTTGGAAAAATACAGCTCTTTCAGTCGCCGGACAACGCCTTCGGTCTTGCCGGGACCGGAGCCTGTACGGTCTTTCCATGTCACCGGCGTATCTGTAACGTAGAGCGTCATGCTCAGAGTGTCAGACTTCAGAACGATGGTGTCGCTTACGCCGAATCCCTTTTCAGTGGGGTACTCCGGCACGTCGGCTTCATAGCCTTCTTCGGAATCGATCAGCGCGTCAAACTCGATGTCGCCGACACTGACCGGCTGTTTCGCTTTTGCCATATACCCTCACCTACTTTGCAAACGCCAACGCCCGCGCCATTTCACTAGTTGCATCAGAAGAAGCCTTGTCCATCGCCTCAGCGCTCTTCTGCTGTCCGGCACGATCACCGTTGAACTGGTTGTTGATTTCCACATTCTGAGTCACGGTTGCCCCAGCAGTTGCTCTACCAGTCGCGCCCCTGCCAGTGGTCTTGGAAACAACATTGGCCTTGGCGATGACCGACATATCGCCGGTTACGCCCTCCAGCGCATCCTTGACCTTTTTCTTGCCAGATGTAATGCCCTGCGCCATCAGGTCGATCATGTCCGGCATATAGGTGTGAAAGTCGCTCAGAGGTCCATCTTCCGGTTCGGAAAAGCCGAGGAACGACTTGATTTTTTTAGCCACGCCGCTTACAGCTTCTCCAACACGGCCGACCGCAGACTGGATGCCGGAAACAATGCCGTCGATAATGTCAGAACCCCACTTCAGCGCTTCCGCCGGAAGTGAGGTTATCCAGTCGATGGCAGCTTGGAATCCTTCCACGATGGCATCGCGGACGTTTCCTATCGTCGTTTTGATGCCTTCCAGCAGATTGCCCGCCGCTTCACGGATGGTGTCCCAGTTCTTCCACAGCAGGACACCGATTGCGATTGCGGCGGCGATCGCCAGAATCACCGGACCGAAGGAGCTTGCGACGATGGAGATTACAGCGCCTACCACCTTGATGACGGTAATGATGCTCTTTACGACAACAAACGCGAGCTTGATAACAGAAATGACTGCTTTTACAACAGGAATAATGGCAGCGATCACACCGACAACTGCGGAGATCCCCTTAACGGCGGCAATGACGGCCACGACGCCCACGGCAATTCTGCCAATGGATTCGCCGATGTCCGTCCACTGCTTCTTGTCAAGCTTTCCGCTGCCCAGTTTGTCGAAGAATTCAGCTATTCCGGGGGCTACCTGAGCCACCTTTTGCTGAATCTTCTCGAACGCTACCACCACAGCACTTCTTATCCCCTCAAAAATCGGGACGATAACATTGCGGATGCCCTCTCCGATGTACCCGATGGCCTGCTTGATTTTCGTCCAGACACCAACGATGTTCTGGCGCAGCTTTTCACAGTCTACGCCAGCTCGCTCCAGCATGGTTCCCAGCAGGCTGTTGTCGCCCCTCATGAACGAGATAAAGTCCTCAATCACGAGAGCCAGAAGCAGGAACGCAGCAAACAAGGCCAGTGTCTTTCCGTGCCCCACGGCGATGGCTCTTGCCAGCTTTGTAAACCCGCTTATGACCAGTCCGATCTTCTTGAGGTTCATGGCTACAAACAGGGCGGTCAGTGCGCCTATCAGGACAGATGTAACGCGCTGGGAGCCGCCCAGTTTATCCGTGATATCGGTGAGCTTCTGGAGCCAGTCACGAACAAGTGTCAGCCCCCGCGCGCCGAAACTCAGAATCTTCTGGTACGTCGGCAGAAAGAACTGTCCGATGATGGTCTTGATTTCCTTCAGCTTGGCCGCAACACGTTTCTGGGTGCTTTCGTAGGAGTCCAGACTGCGCTGGCAGTCACCGATAGCATCCGGGCTTTGAGCGAGAATCGCCTGATAGTTGACCTGCATCTTCGTGAGCTGGTCCAGCTTATCGTAGGTTCCCTTCAGACCCAGTGCAGACATCGCCTGCGCTCTGGTGCTGTCGTTAAGCACTGCGCCCAGCGTCTTGGCTGCTTCGGACTCACCCATGACGGCTTTCGTCATGGCATTTACGGACGCTGTTTCGTCCATATTGCCAAAAGAGGCAAGGTCGAGCGCCAGCGATGTCATCTGCTCGGCCATTTCAGCACCGGCTTGGCGGGTCATGCCAAAACCGACCAACAAGTTCTGCTGGTCGGCAAGGTACGTCTTGATGTCGTTTTTGTTGCGCCCGATGGCATCCGAGAAGTCTTGCGCCCATTTATCGACATCATTCCGCATATCGCCGAAAACTACATCGAATTTGTTTTCCATCTCCTCAACGGAGGATGCAACTTCTACGCAGCCGTCAATGGCTTTCTTGATACCGGTCACAGACAGCGTAATGCCAACTGCGCCGAGAACCTTGGAGGCCATCGACTTCAGCGATTTGATGCTGCCTTCTACCTTTCGTTCGGAGGATTCATCGACCTTGTAGCCAAACAGAATGCCAATGTCTCTTATGGTCATGCCGGTCAGCTCACCTCCCTAGTCATATCCTCAATACGGCCAGCTTCGACATCCTGTTCCATTCGGTACAGAGCATAGAGCTTTAAGGCTTCGTCCAGTGTATAGCAGTTCTTCAGCTCCCACATGGAGGCGAGCCGAGCCTTGATGAGGATGTACATTCTCAGTTCAAGCTCTGTGAAGCCACTGAGATCGAGGTCTCCGTAGCGTTCCGTGCCTGCTTCATCGTCCGCTCCGCCCACTCGGCGACTTTGCCAAATCGGTCGCCGAGCTTCTTGAAAAAACCGCTGTAGTTGGTACGGATGACTTCAAAAGCCAAAATGAACATATCCTGCACATCCGTGCAGAACACTTCGTTGGCAAGGTCTTCTGTAAGCAGACGTGCCTTTTCGCCCGGCTGCTCCACCGAGATGTTGCTTCCAGCAATCAGCAGATGTCTCAGAATCTGCTCCACCTTGTCGCCCTCAATCGAGGAAAAGGCTCCTGCGATTGCGGGAGCCGCATCCTCAACCTTGATGTCGAGCAAGCCATTGCCCTCTTTCTCCGAGTCTACTGCGGACAACAGCGGCGCAAGACCAGAAATAAGAGGGAGGACAAGGGCAGCCAGTTCACCGGTCATATTCGCCGCTTTGAATGCAGGGAGTGGCCGAATGTAGAAAATGTTCTCGCCCACGGTGACTTCGCGGTATTCGAGCTGTTTCAGCGTGTTCATCGTATCCTCCTTATTCCGTCAGGGTGGCATCGCCGGTGTCGATTTCCCACTCGCGGTTGTTGGTGTCCTTGCCACGGGTCACGGAAGCTTTCTTAGTCACCCATGCCGCCTCAGTGCTGAATACCAACCCGCCCTTCAGGTCCTTAATCAGAATTGGGAACAGACCATTGCCGGTATCGCGGTCGAGATCAACCATGTCGGAGAAGAAGGAATTGCTGTCGCTGGTCTGCAACAGCGTGATTTTCACCTTGTAGGTGTTATCAGGCGAAATCGCACGGGCAATCTCACCGTCGCAGCCAACCTTCTTCGTGATACCGTCGCCGTTCGGTTCGATGCTGATAAAACTGTCATCGGCATAGCCGCTGATAATGCGCGTTCCGCAGGAAACGATGACTTCCTTCGGGTTATAGGTCTTGATTTTCTTAGACATTTACTTTCCCTCCCTTACAAGTTGTCGTAGGTCAGGCAGCCCTCGATCTCCGTTACATGAATCGCACCAGCGATACGAGCGGAGAACTTGCAATCAGCCAGAACGCGGGATGCTTTCTGGGTGCTACTAATATCTGCGGCCAACGGTACGGACGTGGTATAGCCCGGAATGGCATTGCCGTCTGCGTCATATTCCGTAGGAGCAATGCCACCATACTTCTGGCCGTCCTTCAGAGAGGCCAGCATCTGATTCTCAACAAGGCCAATGCCATTGTCGGTATACGGAATCTTCGGGTTGACGATCAGCAG
>CAZUDC010000056.1:0-8200 GCA_964619105.1 uncultured Ruminococcus sp. | reverse complement strand
GTATAATAATATATAATTCAGCGGCAAATATGTTGTTCGTTGGTGAATTTTAACAATATTATATGGAGTTATTTATGTATATTTACTTTAAAACCTTTGGCTGCAAGGTCAATCTTTATGAAACAGAAAATATGAAGCAAAACTTTATAAAAAAAGGGTTTACTGTTACTGACAGGGAGCAGGAAAGCGATATATTCATCATCAACACCTGTACAGTAACGGAAACAGGTGATAAAAAGGTATTCAAGGAGCTAAGACGGCTTCGCAGGGAGTATCCAAACTCTGTGATCGCATTGACAGGTTGTTTTCCACAAGCATTTCCAAAAGAGGCTGACAACCTGTTTGAAGCAGATATTATTACAGGGACAAAGAATCGAGCTATTCTTCCAGACCTGATAGAAGATTTTACAAGCAATCGTACACGCAAAGTGAATATATGCAAATATTCATCGGGAGATACCTTTGAGGATATGTGCATCAGCGAATATGAAAACAATACCCGAGGCTTTATTAAAATTCAGGATGGCTGTAATATGTTCTGCACATATTGCATTATCCCCTATTCACGAGGAAGATTTCGCTCAAAATCAATAGAAAACATTATCAAAGAAGCCAAGCAGCTTGCCAAATCGGGCTGTCGTGAGGTAGTACTTGTTGGAATAAATCTATCCTTTTATGGAATCGAATATAAATTACGACTCGCAGACGCTGTTGAAGCGGTTTGCTCTGTCAACGGAATAGAACGTGTAAGACTTGGCTCGCTTGAACCCGAAATGATAAATGACAATGATATAAAACGACTTGCTGCACAGCCAAAGCTTTGTCCTCAATTCCATTTATCGCTTCAAAGTGGGTGTGACAGGACGCTAAAAGCAATGAATAGACGTTATACCTCCTCGGATTATGCAGAGCTTGTTAATAAACTGCGTAAAAGCTTTGAAAATTGCTCTATAACAACCGATGTAATGGTAGGCTTTCCCGACGAAACCGACGAGGACTTCAGAAAATCAGCAGAATTTGTAAAAAACATAGGTTTTTCCAAAATACATATTTTTCCATATTCCTCAAGAAAAGGAACTCCTGCGGCAGATTTTGAAAATCAGATACCAACAGAAGAAAAAAACAAACGAGCAAGACTTATGAATGAAATTGCAGAGGAATCCCAGCGTAAATTCCTTCAAACCCAGTCAGGACTCACTTTTCCCGTTCTTTTTGAAAGAGAAAAGTCTGATAAAATCCCTCACGGATATACACCAAACTACACTTTGGTAAAAATATTTACAAAAAATTCAGAGAAAAGTTTGCGTAATCGGATTTTTTATGTTAAAATAGTAAAGGAAGAGAATGATTATTGCATCGGAGAAATTATTTCGGAGCAGTAACTACTCAATGGGTATCACTTGATCCCCATCCTGTCGGTCGATCATATTCTTTAAAGGTGTCAGACATCACCATTAATCGTACCAATAAAAAAGGACTAATGATACCCAGAATAAACAGAATTTAAGGAGCGTAAATTATGTCTGTATTTCGTATCTATGTTGAAAAAAAACCCGAATTTGCGGTTGAAGCTAAGAATCTACTCGCCGATGTAAAAACGGCACTCAGACTTGACAAGCTTAAAAACATCAGAATTCTTAACCGCTACGATGCTGAGGATCTTTCCGAGGCTGATTTCAAGCTTGCAATCGGAAACGTATTCTCCGAACCTGCAGTTGACATTACATTTTCAAAGCTTCCTGAGCTTGGAGAAAATGAAGCTGTTTTTGCTGTTGAATATCTCCCAGGTCAATTTGATCAGAGAGCAGATTCCTGCGAGCAGTGTATTCAGATCCTTACACAGGGCGAACGTTGTAAAATTAGGAATGCCCGTGTATATATCGTTGACGGAAAGCTCTCTGCAAGCGAGATTTCAGCGCTTAAAACATATATAATCAACCCTGTTGAAAGCCGCGAAGCATCTCTTGATGAGGTTTCTACCCTTGCTGCGGAATATGATATCCCTACAGAGGTTTCTGTGCTGGAAAATTTCATCTATCTCGGCGAAGCGGAGCTTGTTGATTTTATCGCAAAATACGGACTTGCAATGGATCTTGACGATATCAAATTCTGTCAGAAATACTTCAAAGAAACAGAAAAGCGTGACCCGACTATCACCGAAATTCGCATGATAGATACCTATTGGTCCGATCACTGCCGTCATACAACCTTCTCAACAATTATCGACAACGCTGAAATAAATGCAGACTATATAAGAAAAACTTATGATGAATACCTTAACGCAAGAGAGGAACTTGGCAGAACTAACAAGCCGATAACTCTTATGGATATTGCGACTATTGCTGCAAAGAAGCTTAAAAAAGACGGAATACTTAAGGATCTTGACGAATCTGAAGAAATCAACGCTTGCTCTGTACAGATAAAGGTCGATGTTGACGGAGATATGCAGGATTGGCTTCTTATGTTCAAGAATGAAACTCATAATCACCCAACAGAAATCGAACCTTTCGGTGGCGCAGCTACCTGCCTTGGCGGTGCAATTCGTGATCCGCTTTCAGGACGTTCATATGTTTATCAGGCTATGCGTGTAACAGGTGCAGCAAACCCCCTTGTACCTGTTGAAGATACAATACACGGCAAGCTTCCGCAGAGAAAAATCACCGTTGGTGCAGCAAACGGCTACAGTTCCTATGGTAATCAGATAGGACTTGCAACAGGTCACGTTTCAGAGGTATATCACCCGGGATATGTTGCAAAGCGTCTTGAAATAGGTGCTGTTATTGCTGCGGCACCAAAGGATAACGTTATTCGTGAAGCTCCCGAACCAGATGATGTTGTTATACTCCTCGGCGGCAGAACAGGACGTGATGGCTGCGGCGGTGCTACAGGCTCATCAAAATCACACACAGAGGCTTCCCTTGAAAGCTGTGGCGCTGAGGTTCAGAAAGGTAATCCTTCTGTTGAAAGAAAGCTTCAGAGATTATTCAGAAATCCAGATGTTACACATATGATAAAACGATGCAATGACTTCGGTGCAGGCGGTGTATCCGTTGCAATCGGTGAGCTTACAGACGGTCTTATCATCGACCTTAACGCTGTTCCAAAAAAATATGACGGCCTTGATGGAACTGAGCTTGCAATATCCGAAAGTCAGGAACGTATGGCTGTTGTTGTACGCAAGACTGATGCGGACAAGTTTATTACAGAAGCTGAAAAGGAAAATCTTGAAGCTACTCTTGTTGCAGTTGTAACTGGAGAACCTCGTCTTAAAATGAACTGGAATAATAATACGATCGTTGATCTTTCAAGAGAGTTCCTTAATTCAAATGGTGCTGAAAAGCATACAGACATTACTGTACCGCTCCCTGTTACATCACAGCTAAAAACCTACACAGACTGTGCAGACAGCTGGGAAGCACTTATGACAAACCTTAACGTATGCTCGCAGAAGGGTCTTGTTGAACGCTTTGACTCAACTATCGGTGCTGGAACTGTTCTTATGCCTTATGGAGGTGCTTATCAGCTTACACCTACTCAGGCAATGGCTGCAAAAATTCCTGTCCTTAAAGGTGAAACAAACGCTTGCTCGATCATGGGCTGGGGCTTCAATCCATATGTCAGCGATAAAAGTCCATACCACGGTGCAATAGCCGCTGTGATCGAATCCATTGCAAAGGTTGTTGCGGCAGGCGGAAGCTACAAGAGATGCTGGCTTACCTTCCAGGAATATTTTGAGAGAACACAAAACAACCCAACACGCTGGGGCAGACCCTTTGCCGCTCTTCTCGGTGCATATAAGGCACAGATTGAACTTGGCTGCGGAGCTATCGGCGGTAAGGATTCAATGTCAGGCACCTTTGAAAACATTGACGTTCCTGCTACACTTGTATCCTTTGCAGTTTCTACTGGCAACAGCAATTCCATAATCTCTCCTGAATTCAAAAAGGCTGGAAATAAGGTTATCCTTATCACTCCCGAATATGATGAGAATAATCTGCCTAATTTTGACACCATACGCAATTGTTTTGAGAAGGTTGAAAAACTTATTTCAGATGGTACTGCAGTATCAGCATGGGCAGTTGGCTTTGGCGGCGTTGCAGAGGCTGTTGCAAAGATGTCACTCGGTAATAGAATAGGCTTCCGTTTCGATAAAAAGCTCTCCGAAGATACACTTTTCTATTCAAAATATGGTTCATTTGTTGTTGAGCTTAATGGCGATCCCTTTACAGTTGAGAACGTAATCGGTGAAACTATCGAGGATTATAAGATAGACTGCAAGGATTATATTGTTGATATGACAGAAATCCAGAAAAAATGGGAAGACAAGCTTGAGCCTGTATTCCCCTGTAACATAAAAACGACGGACAAGCCTGCAAAGGTGTTTACCTATACAGCATCTGAAAGAGTTGCACCGACAATCCACACAGCTAAGCCAAGAGTTCTTGTTCCTGTTTTCCCCGGCACAAACTGTGAATATGATACTGCAAGAGTTTTTGAACGTGCAGGAGCAGTACCCGAAATCGTTGTAATTAAAAATCTTTCAGCCGCAGCACTTGAGGACAGCGTTGCATATGTTGAAAAGGCTATCAAGAACTCGCAGATAATTATGATTCCCGGCGGTTTTTCGGGCGGTGATGAGCCGGACGGTTCAGGTAAATTTATTACCGCATTCTTCCGAAATCCACGAATCAAAGACGCAGTTCATGATCTTATGGATATCCGTGACGGGCTTATGCTTGGTATCTGCAATGGTTTCCAGGCACTTATCAAGCTGGGTCTTGTTCCCTATGGTCATATCGTTGATATGAAGGACGATTCACCTACTCTCACATTCAACACAATCGGTCGTCATCAATCAATGATGGTAAATACAAGAATTTCCTCAAACAAGTCACCCTGGCTTGCAGGCTGTGAAGCAGGCGATATTCATAGAATAGCAATTTCGCATGGTGAAGGTCGTTTCGTTGCATCAGAGGAGCTTATCAAACAGCTTGCCGATAATGGACAGATCGCAACACAATATGTTGATCTTTCAGGTACTCCGACTATGGATATCCGTTTCAATCCTAATACATCTATCGACGCGATTGAAGGTATCACCTCCCCCGATGGAAGAATTCTCGGTAAAATGGGTCATAGTGAACGTATCGGACGTGACATCTGCAAGAATGTATCAGGTGAAAAGGATCAGAAAATCTTTGAAAACGGCGTAACGTATTTCAATTAATCAAATAGAATGGCCGCAAATGTGTAAAACAAACACATTTGCGGCCATTTTTAATCAAAATATTTTGCTTTGCTGAAATCTATTGAATTAGTTATCGGATCATAATTCAGATCATTTGTATTACCATCAAAAATCAAGTATTCATTTCCATAACATACTGGAATAAATATGTAGGAATTTACAATTGTCTTTTCTGCATTTGTATAAAGGTCAATAGCTTTACCAAGGCTGTCTGCTTCCGATAACCGTGAAATATTACCTGCTATTGAAGCATCAAAAGTCAAGCCGTCGTTTGGCATAAAATAATCAAAGTATCCTTTAGCAGTTCCATTATTTGAGCATATCTCAACTAAGGCAATGTCATATGTTTTATTTGAAAGCTTTAGATTATATTCATTCTGCGAAACTACCTCTACACCGCAGAAAAAGCCAAGGTTTTCCTGCCATTGCTGTGTAATATCGTTTATTAGTTCAGTAGCGCCAAAGCTTTCGGGAACTGTTATTTTTATCCCGTCAATTGAAACCCAACTGTTCTTTTTCAATTCATCATTCCATACTGTAAAGCCTTTATCTTTATCATATAGATTCAAGCACTCATCAGATACAAGCTCACGATATTTTCTTCCCAGAATCGTAACCCCCGATGGAATTATTCCACAACCTGAAATATAATCAGGATTTTGTGATACACCCCGCATAAATGATGTTGACAAAGCTTCCCTTATCGATCTTGAAGAAAGATATTTGGAATTGGTGTTAAAAATCAAACCATACGTTTTTGTTGCATAGCTTATGTATTGATTTTTAAAAAAAACCTTCTCATCAAAATTTGAAACAACAGCACAATCAACATTTCCAGCCGAAAACTCACTAAGCTCATCCGATTCCTTTATAAAAAAATTCAAGCTATAAGGATATGTATACTCATTTTCAGAATTTTTTACATTTCTACGGAGTATCATATAATTGTTATCCCAATATGGATCATAATTCCATTCTTTAAGATAAAAAGCTCCATTTGAAACAGCTGATTCAGCTGAAAGTCCATATCTCCCTTTGGTAAATTCAAAAAAAGCTTTGTTACAAGGCTTTGCACCTGTCAAAGTTAACTTTTCAAGAAAATCAAAGCAAGGATATTCCAATTCTATCTGTAAAACATAATCATCTTCAGCTTTTACACCTAGTTCTTCCATTGGAAGAAAGCCTTTTGATACTGCCAATGCATTTTTTATACATATAAAATCATCAATGTAAGGTGAAAAAAGTGCTTCGCTATCATATATACGCTGAAAAGCATATACAAAATCATCAGCGGTCATCTTTGCTTCAAAATCAGAAAGCGACTGCCAATATATATCTTTACGCAATTCAAATGTGTATATAAGTCCATCATCAGAAATTGTATACCCTTCAGCAGCGTCTGCAGAAAGTGATCCATCTGGTTTTTTTTTCAAAAGTCCGCTCATCATATTTTCTATTACAATTATTGATTCCTTATCATCTGCAAGCTGCGGATCAAGATTTTGTGGATTGCTTGCAAGATTATATTTAAAGGTATGACCTGATCCATCGTCTTCTTCACAAGCTGTAAATACAAAAAACAAAATAAATGTCATAAAAGACGAAATCAAAGTGTGACAAAATCTATGCTTTCCCAAATATAAATCCCCTTAAATTCAAAATCATTTAAGTAAAAAAACTCACTATTAATGATAACATTTTATGATAAATAATTCAATAGTATTTAAAAAAAACGCCCGAAAAACTCCGGGCGGATCTATAATTCACAAAATTTTAGTTATTACTTGGTGCCTGCCATATTTGCAACTTCTTCAGCAAAATTGTCAACCTTTTTCTCTACACCTTCGCCTCTTTCAAAACGAACATAGTCAACAACCTTAATCGAACCGCCAAGTGCCTTTGCGGCATTTTCAACATACTGCTTAACAGTCATCTTGTCGTCCTTAACAAATGCCTGATCGAGAAGACAATTTTCAGAATAATACTTACCAACCTTACCTTCAGCGATCTTTGCCTTAACCTGTTCAGGCTTAGAAGCCATCTTAGGATCTTCAGCCATCTGTGCCATAATGATAGTCTTTTCGTTCTCAAGGACAGAAGCAGGAACAGAAGCTTCGTCAAGATATGCAGGATTCATAGCTGCTACCTGAAGAGCACAATCCTTACCAACCTCAAATACCTTATCAGCTGCAAGATCTGTATCAAGCTTAACCATTACACCGATGCTACCGCCACCATGAACATAAGGAACGAGGATACCCTCAAATCTCTGGAAACGACGGATAACCATATTCTCTCTGATCTTGATGAAGAGATCCTGGAGAGTTTCTTCAACTGTCTTATCACCGCCGCTGATAATTGTTGCCTTAAGAGCGTCAACATCAGCAGGATTATTTTCGATTACAGTCTTTGCAACAGCTGCAACAAATGCCTTAAATTCCTCATTGTTTGCAGCAAAATCAGTTTCAATATTTACTTCAACAACAGCACCAACATTGCCTTCAACAACAGAAGTTACAATGCCTTCAGCAGCAACTCTGCCACTCTTCTTAGCCTGTGTTGCAAGACCCTTTTCACGAAGAATGGTAACAGCCTTTTCAGAATCGCCGTCAGCCTCTTCAAGTGCCTTCTTACAATCCATCATACCAACGCCAGTAGCTTTCATAAGTTCCTTGATTTCTGCAATAGATGCCTTTGCCATTTTAATTCCTCCAATTATATTGTAACCTGTTAAGGTATAAATTCAATTAGGGCAGACATAATTATAAAATTGTGTCTGCCCGAAAAATGCGGATTAATTATTCAGCGTCTGCTGCAGCCTCTTCCTCTGCAACAACAGCTTCCTGTGTACCCTGTCTGCCTTCGATAATAGCGTCAGCCATAGCACCCGCAATAAGCTTTACGGCTCTGATAGCATCATCGTTACCCGGGATAACATAATCAACATCATCA
>CAZUDC010000055.1:0-8310 GCA_964619105.1 uncultured Ruminococcus sp. | reverse complement strand
GTCATATCCTTGACCGAAGCTCCTTCAAGAAGACATCCTTCAATTATTATAGGTTCATAATCATCGGGAAGCTCCTTGTTTATCAGAGATATCAACTGTTCCGCTGCGGCTCTTCCAAGTCCGTCCGTATCCTGCTTGAATGTAGTGAGCCTTGGACTTAAAACCTGTGAAAGCGTTATACCGTCATAGCCCACAACAGAAACATCCTCAGGAACTGAAAGCCCAAGCTTTTCAAAGGCATTCAGCGCACCAACTGCCGAAAAATCATCAGGCAAAAGTATACAGGTTGGTGGATCGCTAATTTTCATAAGCCTTTCCACAAGCTTTTCCGTCAGATTTGCATCACGATAGCAGCCGCCAAGCAAATATTCCTCTCTGACTTCTATATTTAAGGTCTCCATAGTCTTACAGAAAGCATCAACTCTCGTTGAAGTAACGCTTGACAGGTCACCGTAAATATACGCAATTTTTGTGTGCCCCATTTTATGGACATATTTTACAAGACACTCGACACCCTTATAGTTATCCGAAATAACCGCAGGCTTATTATCTGTTTTTTTATCGAGCGTGACGATCGGAATCGTGCTTTCGAGAAGCTGGGCAACTCCCTCGTCATTATAGTCATCGACATTGGCGACCTCAGGAACTGAAAGCCCAAGCTTTTCAAAGGCATTCAGCGCACCAACTGCCGAAAAATCATCAGGCAAAAGTATACAGGTTGGTGGATCGCTAATTTTCATAAGCCTTTCCACAAGCTTTTCCGTCAGATTTGCATCACGATAGCAGCCGCCAAGCAAATATTCCTCTCTGACTTCTATATTTAAGGTCTCCATAGTCTTACAGAAAGCATCAACTCTCGTTGAAGTAACGCTTGACAGGTCACCGTAAATATACGCAATTTTTGTGTGCCCCATTTTATGGACATATTTTACAAGACACTCGACACCCTTATAGTTATCCGAAATAACCGCAGGCTTATTATCTGTTTTTTTATCGAGCGTGACGATCGGAATCGTGCTTTCGAGAAGCTGGGCAACTCCCTCGTCATTATAGTCATCGACATTGGCGACCATCACACCGTCAACATTTCTGCTTATGCAATGTTCATAGACAGTAAGGTGATTAACGCCGATATTCGGACTGATAAAAGTTATGTCATATCCTTGCTGTTCAGCAACACGCTTGAACGCGTCAAGCACTGCCGCAAAGTAATTATGGGTAAGACCGCTGTTGGCTCGTTCGTTAAAAAGAACTCCGAGATTATATGTACGGTTGGTTTTCAATGCTCTTGCCTGATAATTGGGAAGATAACCCATTTTTTTTGCTGCTTCCCTGATATAAGCCTTAGTAGCCTCACTGACATCTCTATGATCATTCAGTGCCTTGCTGACTGTTGCAATTGACACTCCGCACTGCGCGGCAATGTCCTTGATAGAAACCATGCAGGCAACAACTCTCCCGTTATAACGCCTTTCGGCAAAATCTTTCGGAACACTCTTTAAACGTTTTCGTTCCCTTGTTCGATTATAAATATACAACCTAAAGCTCAATATGTCAATGGTTTTTAAGGATTTGATACTAAAAATAGTTGTTTTGCACAATATTACCAACGTATTTTAAGCAATTATACCAGTTAAAAATGAACATCTTTTGTACATTTTCCAGTATATTCCATCCGTTAACTGTTAAAATAAACAACCATATTCAAGCTTTAATTTTTTATTTGTATAATTAGAACAAATAAACGTTTAAGCAAAACTATATTCTATCAACAAATCCTGCCCTATGATAAGCCTTTGAAACTATCCTGCGTGAATATTTGAAAGCCGCCTCATCTCCCTTGGAGAAGCATTCTTCAAGATATTTTTTATCGGCAATAAGCTTATCAAACTCGGATCTTACGGGTGCAAGATGATCTGCGACAGCCTCTCCGACTGCGGATTTAAAGTCGCCATACCCCTTGCCCTCGAACTCTCGCTCGATCTCATCGTTATTTTTACCTGTTACGACTGAATATATAGTCATAAGGTTATTTATGCCGTCCTTTCCCTCGGCGTAACGCACAACTGTATCACTGTCGGTAACAGCCCGCTTGAATTTACGGATAATCGTATCCTTATCATCGAGGATATAGATGCAGCCGTTCTGATTTTCGTCAGATTTTGACATTTTCTTTGTCGGCTCGGCAAGTGACATTATTTTTGCGCCCTTTGGAGGGATATAGCCATCAGGAAGCTTGAAAAGCTCGCCATAACGCTGATTGAAACGCTGTGCAACATTCCTTGTAAGCTCAAGATGCTGCTTCTGATCCGCACCGACAGGAACGAGATCAGCATTATACGCAAGAATATCAGCCGCCATAAGCACGGGATATGTGAAAAGACCTGAATTAATATCGTCGGGGTGTTTTGCTGATTTATCCTTGAACTGAGTCATTCTCGAAAGCTCGCCGAACTGTGTACAGCAGGCAAGAAGCCAGTTGAGCTGAGCATGAGTAGGAACGTGCGACTGAATAAATGCAATAGAACGCTCAGGGTCTACACCGCAGGCTAAAATTGCGGCATAGGCTTCAAGAGTATTTTTACGGAGCTTTGCAGGGTCCTGACGGACAGTAATTGCGTGCATATCGGCGATCATATAGAGGCAGTCATAATCGTCCTGAAGGGTTGCCCAGTTTTTAATAGCGCCGACATAATTTCCGAGCGTGAACGCACCCGAGGGCTGTATTCCGCTTAAAATAACCTTTTTCTTTTCTGTATCAGGCATAATAACACTTCCTTTTTAATCAAACATTTCCTTTGAGAGCTTTCCGAGTATTTCACAGCCCTTTACAAGCTGTTCATCTGTCGGGGTCGAGAAATTCAGACGGAACGAAGAGGTTTTATCGCTCTCGTTTATGAGAAAGGCTGTTCCCGGAACGACTGCCACCTTATATTTCTGAACAGCTGTATTGCAGAAGCTCATCATATCGCAGTTTTCGGGGAGCGTCGCCCATATAAATAGACCTCCCTCGGGGTGTGTGACCGTTATTTTCTTTGAAAAGCTGTTTTCGATCTCATCAAGCATAAGCTTGCATTTATGGCGGTAGACCCCTCTTATTTCTTCAAGGTGAGCGTCCATATCGTAATTTTTCAGATATTCCTCGCAGATAAGCTGTGCCATAATATTAGTATGCACATCGGAAACCTGCTTGCAGACCACCATTTTTGCAACAACAGGCTTAGGAGCCACGACGTATCCCACACGCAGACCAGGTGCAAGAGTTTTTGAGAAGGTTCTTGAATAAATGACGATCCCGTCCTTATCCATTGTTTTTATTGACGGTATGTTTTCGCCCGCAAAACGTATATCTCCATATGGGTTATCTTCAAGTATCATAACACCGTATTTTTTTGCAAGGTCATATATAGCCTTACGTTTCTGAAGCGAGGTACAAAGCCCCGTAGGATTCTGAAAATTCGGTATAACATAAATAAGCCTGGGTCTATTTGCTGATTTAAGGGCATTTTCAAGTGCCTCGATATTCATACCGTCATTTTCCATCGGTATACCGACAAGGTTGACGTTATAGGATTTAAATGCATTCAGACTTCCGATAAAGGACGGAGCTTCACAGAAAAGAGTATCGCCCTCGTTCAGAAGTACCTTACACGCAAGCTCATTAGCCTGCTGAGCGCCTGATGTAATGATAAGCTCATCGGAATATTCGTCAAAGCAATCGGCGTTTTTCATACGCTGTTTAAGTCTGCCACGGAGCGGAGTATAACCCTCTGTGACGCTGTACTGCAAGGCAGCAACAGGATTTTCCGCAAGAAGTCTTGCTGTAATATCGGAGATTTCCTTAACAGGAAAAGCTTCGGGTGCGGGATTACCTGCGGCGAGAGATATAACCTCGGGATCGGAGGTGAATTTAAGTATTTCTCTTATTGCGGAAGGCTGCAGTGTGCTTACCTTATCCGAAAAGATATAATCCATACTATCGAACCTTTCAAAAAAATGATAAAAAAATACGAAGATATTATAACATACTTTCCGGCAAATTGCAAGTGAATTTACACAAAATAAAAAAACAGCGAAAGCCTTAAGCTCCCGCTGTTTGCATAAGCTGTGAATTAAAATCAGCCCTGCTCCTTCATCTTTGCAAAGCACTCGCTGCAATATACAGGACGGTCCTCTCTCGGTCTGAAAGGAACCTTTGCAACATTGCCGCATGAAGCGCAGGTTGCTTCAAACATTTCTCTTTCAGTTCTGGAGCTGTTCTTTCTTGCATCACGGCAAGCCTTACATCTCTGGGGTTCATTTACAAATCCCTTTTCTGCATAGAATTCCTGCTCGCCGGCTGTGAATACAAACTCATTTCCACATTCCTTGCACACCAATGTCTTGTCTTCGTACATTTTGATTTCCCTCGCTTAAAAAATTAATAGATTAGACCTGAGGACGGACTTGCACCGACACCTTTGCCTTTTGTGGAAAGAACAACGCTCTGACTTTAAGCTACTTGGCCATATTACACTCATTATAAAAGCCCTTACGGCTATTTCCTGCCGAAAAGCTGCTTTACCTTTTTTCTGATCCTGAAAACAGCATTATCAACGGATTTTTCGGAAATCTTAAGGCTTTCAGCTATCTCCCGATAGCTCCTGTCCTCCATATAAAGCTCAAAAACCTTCACCTCAAGAGGCGTCAGAAGATCCTTTATCTCCCTTTTTATCCTGATATCGCTTTCCTTTTCAAGGCATATACTCTCGGGAGAGCATTGCTCCTCTGCTGCGTTATTTTCAGCCTCAACGACAACAAGCTCCTTCTCCTTATGCCTTACAATACTTGCCGCCGCATTTTTTATACGATTGCTCACGCAGACATCTGCAAAAGATGAAAACCTTGCTCCGCTTTCACAATCGAAGCTGTTTATCGCATTAAAAAGCGCAAGCAGTCCCTCTTGAGTGAGATCCTCAAGATCAGAGCTGTTATCGGAAAAACCAGACGCTCTTTTCAGCACCAGACGCATATAACGGGAAATAATCTCTGAAACAGCTTCCTTGCCTTCTCTGCTTTGCTTACCGTTATCACGATGGAACACAGCGATAAGCTCATTATCGGAAAAGCTCTTTATATTATCAGACAAAAACTCACCCTCCGAAAAAAAGCCTGCTGTTTGCAGTCGGGAAAAATACAGTTCAAAAAAAATAAAAATATTTCACCCAACTATCATAATTCTAAACATTTTCCAGGGTTTTGTCAAGTGAAATTTAATTTTTTATGACATTGGACGATTTTTTTGGTAAAGTTAGCTTAATCGTTTAAGATTTTTTATCTATTTTTACCCTTATTTTTGTTTTCTTATGACAAAATAGACAAAAAGGAAGTGAACACAGATATTTCATTTTCTAAGCAATACCACACAAAGCCCTCAGGCTTTCTTTGAAGGGTGTTGCCTTAATATCCATAAAAACACAAACTTGATCGACGTGTTTTGGCATATGACAGGCTGCGCATCCCCCTGCAACGGCATATTTTTTGAGAGAAATAGTTTACTCGTTGAAATACCTTGTTAAATTTATGTGAAATGCTTGCAATTATATACAATTAATGGTATAATAATAAAACAATGCGGCAAGAATGTATGACAAAAAGCAAATGCCGCTGTTTTTCGGAGGTTTAAAAAATATGCTTACAAATACTTTTATCTCATTCGCAGAAGCGTCATCCACTCAGGTCACGCAATATGACACGTCAGCAAGCACGATATCTATGATATTTTCATTTGTGCTTCTTATCATCGTTTTCTATTTTTTCCTAATCAGACCACAGAAAAAGAAGGAAAAGGAAGCTAAGCAGCTCAGGGATAATCTTCAGATCGGTGACGAGGTCACAACTATCGGCGGTATCACCGGTATAATCGTAAGAAAAAATGAAGATACCTGCGTTATTGAAACAGGCGGCGACCGAAGCAAGATCCGTGTAAAGCTCTGGGCGATTTCCGAGAATCTTACCGTCCATGACGCTGCTGAAGAGGCTGTAAAGGAATCGTTCAAGCCTAAAAAGGAAAAGAAATCCAAGAACGAGGAAGAAAAATCTGAATAAAGCTTGAATAATCCCCTTTTTGTTTGCATAAAATTTACAAATGCAGAAAAGGGGATTTTTTATGCGTAAAAATGCGGAGCAGCGAATGAAAAACGAAAAGATAAAAACCGTTCTGACCTCTGTACTTGCTTTCATCGGAGCGATGACCCTGTGTCTGCTTATATTTGGTGAAATTGCAGTAAAAATTGATCTTTCGGACAGGATCTATTCAGTTATGGCACAGCTTTCAATTTGTGCCGGCTGCTTTTTGGCTGCATATACAGCTTCAAAGCAGAAAAAAAGAAGGGGGCTTGTTATCGGGCTTTATTGCGGTGCGGCAGCGTTCATCGGCATATTTTTGCTTGGAATTATCTTTAGTAAAGGCTTTTCGGCAGGTGGAATTATCGTAAAGCTTATGACTGCTTTTTCATGTTCAGCTATCGGCGGTGTGCTTGGAGTAAATTCAAAGAAAAGATTTCGTTAAATTGCCTATTGAAATTTGTAAGCATATGTGTTATAATGTAATAAATAATTTTTTTGTGGAGGATTTTGTTATGAAGCATATCAGAACAATCAATGCAGCAAACCTTAAGAAAACTGCTGAAAAGGGCGGCTGCGGCAAATGTCAGGCTTCCTGCCAGTCTGCCTGCAAGACTTCTTGCACAGTCGCTAACCAGAAGTGCGAAAAGTGATCCGGTGATGAGCTGAATTGCTGCGGGGCGGCTTTAAGCTGTCCTCGCAAATTCCGGCTTGATGCCGGCTTTTATTTTATCGGACAAGTTTTTTCTGAAAGGTAGATTTTATGATACACAAATACAAGCTTAACGGATACAATATAGTTCTCGATGTAAACAGCGGCGGTGTTCATCTTGTTGACGAGCTTACATACGATATGCTCGACAATGTTGCTCCGCCCTTTGAAGATAAATGCCCCGAAAGAGTTAAGGAAAAGCTTTCACGCTTCTATTCCCCCGAGGAAATTGAATCCTGCTACAGTGAGGTTGTTGAGCTTTACAAAAATGAAGTACTTTTCTCCGAGGATACATATGAAAAGTTTGCACAGTATGCCGTTCCCGCTCCCGTAAAGGCTATGTGCCTGCTCGTTGAGCAGGACTGTAACCTGCGGTGCGAATACTGCTTCGCTTCACAGGGTGATTACGGCACAGGCTGCCGTATGCACATGGATTTTGAAACAGGAAAAAAGGCTCTCGATTTCCTTATTGAAAAATCAGTCGGAAGAGAAAACCTTGAGGTCGATTTCTTCGGCGGTGAGCCTCTTATGAACTGGGACGTTGTTAAAAAACTCGTTGAATACGGTCGTTCCAAGGAAAAGGAGCATAAAAAGAATTTCCGTTTCACAGTAACTACGAACGGTATGCTTCTCGACGAAGAAAAAATGGATTTCATCAATAAGGAAATGAGCAACGTTGTTCTCTCGGTTGACGGCAGAAAGGATGTCAACGATCGTATGAGAAAGCGTATCGACGGCACAGGCAGTTATGACCGCTTTATGCCGAAATACAAGCAGCTTGTTGAAAAGAGAAATCATGAAAATTATTATGTAAGAGGTACATTCACCAAGTATAACCTTGATTTTTCAAACGATGTTTACAGCCTTTTCAATGAGGGCTTCGACCAGATATCCGTTGAGCCTTGTGTAAGCGATCCGAAAGAGCCTTACTCCATAACAAAGAGCGATCTTCCGAGAGTTTTCTCCGAATATGAAAAGCTGGCGCAGATGCTTCTTATCAACGATAAACAGGGCAAGCACTTTAATTTCTTCCATTTTATGCTTGACCTCGACCAGGGACCTTGTGCAATAAAGCGTTTAAGAGGCTGCAGCAGTGGTAATGAATACGTTGCAATAACTCCAGAGGGCGATATTTATCCGTGTCATCAGTTCGTCGGCGTTGAAAATATGAAAATGGGAAATATCAACGAGGGTACATTTGATGAAAATATGAAGAAGGAATTTGCAGGTGCTCACATCTATTCCAAGGAGGACTGCAAAAAATGCTGGGCAAGATTCTATTGCAGCGGCGGCTGTAATGCAAACAACTTTATCTATAACGGCGATATTCATTCACCGCATAAGATCTCCTGCGAGATTGAAAAGAAGAGGCTTGAATGTGCAATTATGATGAAGGCCGCAAAAGCCGCAGAGGAACAGGGTATTGAGCTTTAATAAAAAATACAAAAGATGCTGTCGTGTTGGCAGCATCTTTTTTTCGGTTTATACTAAAC
>CAZUDC010000054.1:0-8902 GCA_964619105.1 uncultured Ruminococcus sp. | reverse complement strand
CTCTCCCGTATCATCAAAAAGAAAATTTAATATATGAAATAATAACAAAAGCTTCATAATTACAAAAGTATAGCTTATTTTTTGTGAAAAATGCACAGCTTTTTTGCTATCAAATCAAATTCATTAGTTATATTATAACAGCTTTGTACCTGTATTGTCAATATGTAATTCGTGAACTTTCCAATTTTTAAGCCCCAGTTTTTCGAGTGAAAACTTCATCTTTCCACAGAAGTATTCATTTTCTGCGTCAACGATAGCCATAAGGGAAGGACCTGCACCGCTGAGGTAGGCTGCATATGCGCCAAGGCTGTATGCGGTATCAAAGACATCTCTGCCGTGAGGGATAAGCTCCATACGGTAGGGCTGATGAAGCTTGTCATGAACTGCTGTGCGGAGGTTTTCATATTTCCCTGTCAGAAGTGAAGCGGAAAAGAGTGCGGCTCTGGAAAGGTTATAGACAGCGTCCTTATGATGGACCTCTGTTGGCAGGCAGGCCCTTGCCTGTTCGGTTTTAAGCTCAAAATCGGGAATAACGACAACGAATTTGAGCGTTGTAAATACCTCCTGCTTGACCCAATGGACGTTTCTTCCGTCAAAAACGGCTGTTACGATGCCGCCTAAAAGAGCGGGAGCGGTATTATCCGGATGTCCCTCGATCTGTGCGGAAAGATTTACAAGGTCATCAAGTCCGAGAGGCTCTCCCATAAGCTTGTTTGCACCGTAAAGTCCTGCGATAATGCAGGCGGAAGAGCTTCCAAGACCTCTTGCCATAGGGATATTGTTGACCTGCTCGATGGAAAGACCTTTGAACGGCTTTCCGCAGATATCGAAGAGCGTTTTTGCAGATTCATATATCAGATTATTTTCGTCCTCGGGAACAGGCGTACCATCGAGGCTTTTTATAAAAATGCCGTCCGCTTCCTCCATATTAACATAATTATAGTATGTCAGAGCCAATCCGAGTGCGTCAAAGCCTGCGCCGAGGTTCGCACTTGTGGCAGGTATCTGAAGCTTTATCATTTTAAAATTCTCCTTTAAAATTTCAAATAAAAAAGGGAGAGAAATTTGCTCTCCCTTAGAATATTGTTTTTATTGATCAGCTTTCAAGTTCAAGAACTCTTATTGTTCCGAGAACCTCGCCGCCGAGCTTCGCAAGCTTTTCGTCAAATTCCCTTTCCTTGATCTCGGGAGTAATGAATGCGATCTCATCAACGGGACAGCCTGTTCTTGTGAGAAGCTCAACATTTCCGAAAACCTCTCTTGCCTTATCTGCGGAAACACACTTCGCACGAACATAGAACGGAAGAGTATCCTCCTTATAATCGGCGATAAAGCTGTTATCTGCACTGTCCTCCCAGACCTGCGAAACAGAAGTGCCCTGCATTTTTGCGGCGTCGATAAGGTCGGCAACTATTGCACTTGCTGTCGGAAATTTTCCTGCACCTCTGCCGTAGAACATAACCTGATCGACCGCGTCACCGTATACCATAATTCCGTTAAAAACGTCATTTACGCTTGAAAGCTGGTTTGCTCCGCATACGAATGCAGGTCGGACGATAGGAAGTATCCTTCCGTCAGCAAGCTTCTTTACAGAGCCAATGAGCTTTACAGAACCGCCCCAGCTTTCTGCATACTGTGCGTCCTCTGCGGTGATCTTTGTAATGCCCTCGCAGTGAACCCAATCGGGATAAACGTGCTTTCCGAAAACGAGTGATGAAAGAATACATATCTTGCGGCAAGCGTCATGACCCTCAATATCAGCGGTAGGGTCCTTTTCTGCATAACCGAGCTTCTGCGCAGTAGAGAGAGCCTCATCAAAGGGCATACCCTCATTTATCATTTTAGTAAGGATAAAATTAGTAGTTCCGTTAAGAATACCTGCAACAGCTGTAATATCGTTAGCCGCAAGGCACTGGTGGAGTGGACGGATGATCGGAATTGCACCGCCTGTTGAAGCTTCAAAAAGGAAGTTGCAGTTGTTTTCCTTAGCCGTTTTAAGAAGCTCTGCGCCCTTCTTGGCAACAAGCTCCTTATTTGAGGAAACAACGCTCTTTCCTCTTTCAAGACAGCCCTTTACAAAATCAAATGCAGGATTTACGCCACCCATAGCCTCAGCTACGAGAGTGACCTCGTCATCATTGAAAATATCGTTGATGTCCTTTGTGAATTTGCCCTCGAAAGGACTTCCGGGGAAATCTCTTAAATCGAGAATATGCTTGATATCAAGATCTGTTCCTGCCTTTTCGACTATTTTATTTTTGTTTTTGTAGAAAAGCTCAACCGTACCTGAGCCGACCACACCGAATCCGAGAACTGCTATCTTTGACATAATCTTACTCCTTAATTCTATTTCATTTTAAATTTAACCTTATTCGCCCGAAAGCACCCTGATCTCGACAACTCCGCCGAGCGTTTTCAGCTTATCGGCAAGAGTGTAAGCCTCGCTTCCGCTTCCGTGCAGCTTTGCGGTTATTGTAACAGCCGCCGCACCGTCTATGGGAATATTCTGATTAAGCGTCAGAATATTTGCTCCGAAAATGTGTATTTCCGAAAGAAAAGCCGAAAGTACCCCGGGTTCGTCACGCAGGACGGCGTAAAAGGTAACTATCTTCTGTGTAAGCTTTTCTTCATATGTGAAAACACATTCCCTGTATTTGTAATATGCACTTCGGGATATACCTACCCTTTTGCAGGCAGACGCAGAGCTTTTTTCTTCTCCACAGGCGATAAGCCTTTTTACCTCCAGCACCTTAGGGAAAACCTCGGGCAGAACCTCCGTGCTGACTACAATAAACGAATTTTCATTCATTTGGCCCTACGATCCTTCCTTTCCGAGCGTTGCTTGTTTGTGTTTGTACAAAAAACAACTGTACTCGCAATAAATACAATTATACCAACGTTCTTCACTTTTGTCAAGTAAAATTTTCGACTTGCCGTTATTTTAACCTTTTGTTCAAAATAACTTTAAATCCTTGAAAAATTTTGTGAAATACTTGATTTAATAACAGAAATGTGCTAAAATATGGGTATGTAAGATTTTTTTGCGGAGGGAGAGCTGTTTTTTCAGCGGAAATCATTATGGATCTCAAAAATGAAGCTATCGCTATCGGAAGCGATCACGCAGGCTTTGCGCTTAAAAAGGACATCATGAAGCACCTTGACGATATCGGTGTTTCCTACATAGAGCTGGGCTGTATGGATGGGTCAAGCTGCGACTACCCCATTGTTGCCAGGGAAGTCTGTGCGAAGATAACTGACGGAACGGTAAAAAGAGCAATTCTTATCTGTGGAACAGGCATAGGTATATCCATTGCAGCAAATAAGGTCAAGGGTATCAGAGCTGCTCTTTGCACTGACGCTTATACCGCAAAATATACACGTCTGCATAATGACGCAAACGTGCTTTGTATGGGCGGCAGAGTAACAGGCTCGGGAGTTGCCGGGGAAATGGTCGATGTTTTCCTTGAAACTGATTTTGAGGGCGGAAGGCATCAGCGTCGTGTAGACTTAATTGAAGATTAATTTTTGGAGGAATAAAAAATGCAGAATGTAAAGCTTATCAATCACCCACTTGTTCAGCACAAGATTTCAATGATGAGAGATGTAAACACAGGCTCAAAGGAATTCAGGGAGCTTGCGGCTGAAACTGCAATGCTTATGTGCTACGAGGCTACCCGCGATCTTCCGCTCAAGACTGTCGAGATACAGACTCCCGTTGCGGTTGCGAAATCACAGGTCATTTCAGGCAAAAAGGTTGCTTTTGTTCCTGTTTTAAGAGCAGGACTTGCAATGACTGACGGTATCATCAAGCTTCTTCCCGCCGCAAAGGTTGGTCATATCGGAATTTTCCGCGATCCCGAAACAAAGGACGCTGTCGAGTATTATTGCAAGCTGCCTGTTGACGTTGCAGAGAGAGATGTTATTATCACTGATATTATGCTTGCAACAGGCGTTACTGCTGTAAAAACCATTGATATCCTTAAGAAAAACGGCGTAAAGAATATCAAGCTTATGTGTATCCTCTCCAGCCCTGAGGGAATTGAGGTTGTCAATAAGGCTCACCCCGATGTTGAGATCTACTGCGGAAGCATTGACGAGGGTCTTAACGAGCATAAGTACATTGTTCCTGGTCTTGGCGATGCGGGTGACAGAATTTTCGGAACAAAGTAAATATCACTGTTGGTGGCTTTTCGGAACAACAGAAAGGCTGCCGGATTTATTCCTGTATGGATATTTTTATCTGTACAGGAATAATATATTAGTATACATAAAACGAGGAGGCTGCAGCTATGTGCGGAATTGTAGGATATGTCGGAAAGGAAGAATGTACGGATTTTCTTGTGAAGGCTCTGCGAAGGCTGGAATACCGTGGCTATGACTCCGCAGGTATCGCTGTTTTTGAAGGCGACCGCATTAAAACCGTTAAGGCGAAGGGCAAAATATGTCCTGAAAAGGGTGATGATACCGATACAGGCCTTATGGCAAAGCTCTCCGCAGAGGGCAAGCCTGTCGGAATATGCGGAATTGGTCATACTCGCTGGGCAACACACGGTGAGCCGTCCGATATAAACTCCCATCCCATTGGAAATGGCAGAGTTTCCATTGTACATAACGGCATTATCGAAAATTACCGTGAGCTTAAAGGCTTCCTTATCTCCAAGGGCTATGGCTTTGAAAGTGAAACAGATACCGAAACGGTTGTAAAGCTTCTTGATTATTATTATGAAGGTGATCCGCTTGAAGCGATATCAAAGGCTCTTGCCGATATTGAGGGTGCATATGCTCTTGGGATAATTTTCCGTGAGCATAAGAATAAAATATATGCAGTCAGAAAGGAAAGTCCTCTTATTGTCGGAAAGGGCGAAAATGAAAGCTTTATCGCCTCCGATGTTACGGCTATTCTTGATAAAACAAGGAATTATTATCTGCTTGAGCATAATGAAATAGCTGAAATATCTCTTGATGGCATAAAATTTTATGATCTGCACAAAAATATAATTGAAAAAGAGCTTAAAACGGCAACCTGGGATATTGAAGCCGCTGAAAAGGGCGGTTATGAGCATTTTATGCTTAAAGAGATACACGAACAGCCGTCAGCTGTGAAAAATACTATCTCCCCGAGGATATATAACGGTCTTCCGTTTTTTAAGGACGAATGCGGACTTAGTTACGAAATGCTCAGGAGCTATCGCAGTATATATATCGTGGGATGCGGCTCTGCAATGCACGCAGGAATGGTCGGAAAATATGTTATAGAGGAGCTTGCAAGAGTTCCTGTAACAGTTGATATTGCATCCGAATTTCGTTATCGTGACCCGCTTGTTGAAAAAAACGACCTTGTTATTATTATCTCGCAGTCGGGCGAAACGGCGGATACACTTGCCGCTTTGAACCTTTCAAAGCAGAGAGGTGCTGACACGCTTGCAATAGTGAATGTTGTCGGCTCAACTATCGCAAGAGAAGCTAAGATGGTTATGTATACTAACGCAGGACCTGAAATTTCCGTATGCTCAACAAAGGCTTATACCGTACAGATCGCATTTATGTATCTGCTGGCATTCGGCATTGCTTACGCTGTCGGAGGTATAAGCGAGGAAAAATGCCGTGCCCTGACAGCGGAGCTTGAGGGCATACCCGATAAAATAGAAAAATGTATCACCGATAAGACTGCATATCAGTTCGTTGCTTCAAAAATTATGAATGCAGACAGCCTGCTTTATATCGGCAGGGGACTTGATCACGCATTGAGTATGGAGGGTTCTCTTAAGCTTAAGGAGATATCCTATATCCATAGCGAATCATATGCCGCAGGTGAATTAAAGCATGGTACAATTTCTCTTATTGACGAAGGAACGCCTGTTATCGCAGTTGCAACTCAGCGTTCGCTTTTCGAGAAAACAGCCTCCAATGTCAAAGAGGTAAAAACAAGAGGGGCTAGGGTCATTATGGTCTGCCGCGAGGATATCGACCCTGAAGCAGAAAGCGTTGACTATATCGTAAAGCTTCCGCTTACGGAAAGTGATATACTTATGCCGATGATAACGGTTGCCGCTCTCCAGCTTATCGCATATTATACGGCCGTTCAAAGAGGAAATAATGTTGATAAGCCTAAAAATCTTGCAAAATCGGTAACAGTCGAATAAAAGGAATGTTCAGATGAAAAATAAATTGATCTCTGTTGTAGTGCCTTGCTATAATGAAGAAGAGGTACTTCCGCTTTTCTATGATGAAATAGTAAGAGTAAGCGATGAAATGACGAATAAGGAGCGTGAGCTGTCCTTTGAATATCTGTTTGTAAATGATGGCTCAAAGGATAAAACGCTTAAGGTTCTGCGTGAGCTTGCACAAAAGGATAAGCGTGTGAGATATATTTCCTTTTCACGCAATTTTGGCAAGGAAGCAGCTCTTTTTGCAGGTCTGGAAAACGCTCTCGGTGATTATGTCGTTACTCTTGACGCAGATCTACAGCATCCGCCGAGGCTTATTCCCGAAATGTATGGTTATGTCAGCTCGGGCGAATATGATTGTGCGGCAACAAGAAGAATATCCCGAAAGGGTGAGCCTAAGCTGCTGTCATTTTTCTCACGGAGCTTTTATAAGATCATAAACAGCATATCGCAGACGCAGATCGTAGAAGGAGCACAGGATTTCCGATTTATGACGCGTCAGATGGTTGACGCTATACTATCAATGGACGAAAGCTGTCGTTTTTCCAAAGGGATATTCTCATGGGTCGGCTTTGAAACAAGGTATATTCCAGTGGAAAATACAGAACGCGCCGCAGGAAAGACTACATGGAATTTCTGGAAGCTTTTTAAGTATTCTCTTGAAGGTATAATGGCTTTTTCAACAGCACCGCTGGCATTATCCGTATTTATGGGTATGCTCTCGCTGATAGCGGCAGTTGTTCTGCTTATAGTCACAATATTTAATGCTGTAAACGGCAATGATTGGCAGTTAATGCTAACGGTTTCAATAATTGTGCTTATGGGCGGCTTACAGCTTTTCTGCGGAGGAATAAACGCACTTTATAATCAAAAAATGTATACAGAGATCAAAAAAAGGCCGAAATATATTGTAAAGGAAAAAGAGAAGAAATAATTCAATAAGGGGCTTGCCCCGTCATTTAACGAAGCAAATGTTCAGTGGGAGATTGAACTCCCACTGAACAGTAAATGGAACCCGCCGCCGAATTGAACGAAATTCAATTTAGAGGCAGGGGGACGTCTTGCCTAAGCTATACTGGTCCGCTGAAAACGTGAAAAATTCAGCGGATTTTTTGTTCATATTTTCGGATAAGCTTGAATATAAATACATAAAGAACCGCTGATCAATATGTTTCTATTGTATTTTTTTAGACGGAACGAAAGCTTTGCTTTGATCAGCCGCTTCCTAAAAAGCCGAAAGGAAGGATGAATATGAACGAAGTAAATGAAAAAACGCACAGTATAATCGCTGAAAACCGCAATAAGCTGTCTATTTCGGGAGTTACTGATGTGGACAGCTTTGATGAAAATACCGTACTGCTTTATACTACAATGGGCGAGCTGACAATAAAGGGGAGCTGTCTGCACGTTAGTGACCTTTCGGTTGAAAGCGGTGAAATGAACATTGATGGGAATATTGACGCAATTATCTATGGTGATAAGGATCTGCGTTCGCCGCTGACGTTTATTGGAAAGCTTTTCAGATAGTAGGTGACGCTTTGAGCCTTGAAACCTTCTTTTCAATTTCAGAGGAATGTACGCTTTTTCTGCTCTCAACGGCAATGGGGGCGGGACTTGGTATTATATTTGATGTTTTTCGCATTATAAGGATAATACTTCCATTTGCGGCAATAAAAACAGCCGTTTTTGTTGAGGATATTCTGTTTATGCTCATATCCGGAGCGGCTGTTTTTCTTTATGCGGCTGTAATGTGCCGCGGACAAGTAAGATTTTTTTGTATTATCGGGGCTTTCCTCGGATTTCTGTTGTATATAACAGCTGTCGGGAATGCAATTATAGGTGGTTTACGTCGCATTGGGGTAAGAATACATAAAATACAATAATAGAATTTATCCAAAAAATTTTAACAAATTTGTGCATACCTATAAAAAATTGTAAAAGCTACAAAAAAAGCTTGAAAAATGAGTGACTGTTGTTGTATAATAGTAATACTTAGAATTTGGTTTGGCAGTATAACTTAGGCAAGATCGTCCCCCTGCCTCTAAATTGAATTTCGTTCAATTCGGCGGCGGGTTTTCATTTACTATTCAGTTGGAGTTCGATCTCCCACTGAACATAGGTTGGCTTCGACAACCTATGCCAAGTTAAATGACGAGGCAAGTCCTTTATTGAATTCGCAGATGGGAGGTGCGGCGGTGAACAAATCGGGAAAGTCAGGCGGTTCAGGCAAGGCATATAAATCATATGTCAAGCAGAAGGAAAAGGAACAGCGCATTGAAAACAGAAAAAAAAACGGCGGTCCTTTTTTACGGGGGCTAGTTTCTCTTGCAGGTGCGGCTATGCTTGTTTATTCCGTTTGTTCATTTGTTGCGACCGAAGCGGATATAGCCGAAAAAAAGAAAAAGCTTGCCCAACTTGAAGAAAAAGCGGCAATGCTTGAAGCGGAAAATGATGAATATGCGTCAATTCTTGCAGAGGACGATGAGCGTGCTTATATGGAAAAAATCGCCATAGAGGTTCTCGGTTTTGCATATCCGAATGAACGTCGCTTCTATGATACAACAAGGAACTAAGAGAGCCTTAGGTTTTCTTTAGAATAAAAAATTTTAAATGACGAGAGGTTAAAAATCTTTTTATGCAGCTTGAAGTTGGAAATATTTATGAAGGCAAGGTTACAGGAATAACAAAGTTCGGTGCATTTGTCGAGCTTGAACCCGGAACAACTGGAATGGTAC
>CAZUDC010000053.1:0-8914 GCA_964619105.1 uncultured Ruminococcus sp. | reverse complement strand
ATATATTCAAGCTTGTCGGCTTGATTTTTTTCAAATTTTAAATGGTGTTTAGTATAAGGCAATACCGCACAAGGAATGCCTGACTTCTTTATGCGGTATTGCCATAAAGAGCTGTATTATTGGTCTGTATCAATTTTCATATCATCCTCTGCAAGCTGCTTTGCACATTTATCCGCACTTGCATACGCAAAATACTTTACGGGAATTTTCCTATGACGGACAATTTCCATTATCTTTCCATAAAAGGAATGGGGCATAGCATTAGTCTGCATCCACACAACATCAGCGCGCCTTATAAGGCTTGCATCGGGCTTTGTATATGGGTCAGTAAACTTAACATTGGGCAGCATCGGCTTTATTGCCTTGAGCCATGTTGCATGACCGCCAAAGATAACAACTCTCTGCTTTGTTGTATATGGAAGCTGAATTTTATCCACATTTTCTATCTCAGGCTCAGCACCGACGCTGTTCTGCAGCTTATACACAAGCTCTCTCAGCTCAATTAGCTCCTGTCTGTCCGCTTCCTGCTCAGACAATTCCGCCGATACCTTTTCCTTGTAATCCTTCAGTGCCTTTTCTGCCTTATACAGCTGATTTTAAGCGAAGCATTTTCCTCATTTATAGATGTTATCTTCGCTTTCAATTTCTCCGTATCATCATTCGGTTTTTCGGTTCCTATAAGTGTCCGTTTCAATTTGACCTTATACACAGAATCAAATCCGTACCTTATTGAAGCATAAGCTCCGAGAGAAAGATAATCTCTTAACAGCGGTATTTCCTTTGCCGAAAAGCCAGCCTTTTTCAGACCGTTATCCTCATAGCAGTCAACCTCAAAGAATTTTTCCTCGGGATACAAATTCTCTATGCGTTATATACCACCTGTGAAAGATTAAGATGAACAAGGTCGCTTTTCTTTATACGCTTTGCACCCTCATAAGACCACACATGATAGTCGGTATATTCCTGTGTGAATAGACGTTCCCAGTATTCCGATCTGTCCTCAACATATCTCTCGGGAACGGGAACAAAAGGCTCAGCTTCTCCATCATCGTCGGCTGTATCTTTCCAGTCCCACTCATTAATGAAATCCAGCAGATTGTCATTGATTTCCTTTGCCCAGGGAAGATTGCTGCAGGCAGCTCCAAGCATTATTTCCGTTATATACATTATCCATGCAACACTATCTCCCGTATCAAGAAGATACAAATATGCAAAGCACACCTCAAAGGGATTTAACGCTCTAAGACTATCAAGAGCAGAAACAAACTCCGTATCCCGTATCTCGGTGCCGATATCATCTCTGCTGCATAAATAATTTCGTATATCAGCCGCTTCTTCCATTACCTTGTCATATTCGCTGTCCTCGTCAATATTGAAGCTTCCTATGCTCATAATGGAAGGCTTTTGTTTTCTGCCCTTACATTCATCTGCACGTTTTCTCAGATTAAACAGCATTTTTTCATAACGTTCGACCTCATTGCATATGACTAAGACTCTGTTTATCTGCTCTTGCTTCTGCTTATCAACAGGCTCGATCCCCGACAGTAAAATATCCACTATTTCATTTATCCTGCCTTTGTATCGGGCAACTGATCTTTCAATTATTTCGGGACGGATATATGAAAGCACCCGTTTGTATCTTTCGGGATAACTCATTTTCTGTGCTTCATCATAAAGTGCATCTCCGCTGTAAGGCTTATCGTCAAAGAACAGCTTGCTTGGTCTGTAATTATGTATATATCCGTTTTCCGATGTGATCTTTGAGGTAAAAATATTTACAAAGCAATCCTCCGAAGCATTATCATTCCTGTGAATGATAAGGTATGTCATACCTCTTATCAGGTCGTTATCATAGACAGAATCCGGAAAATCCTCAGGCAGTGATACCCCGCTTATACTATCCTTTTCAAATGGTATGAAGAAAGACGCTTCATCTATATTGCTTGCTTCTGCAATAGCATCAAGTATGAAAATAGCCATAGCTACGGTAATATGGTTATTATGCTCATACTCCATTGGCAGCATATTGTATAACTCGGATATGAGATCTGCAATTTCATCTTCCACGCCGATCATCGGATATTCTCTCTGCAAATCCAGATGCAGCGGCATACACATATTCAAGGCTCGCAGACAGACGCCGCTTTCTGTACGGACCGTCAAGCTTTAATCTCTCAACAAGATTTTTTCCACCGTAATTTTTCAGAGAATGTATGTTATTGTTATATACTTCCTCTGTCATTTTTTTGAGTAGTGACCAGTACTCGGAAGAACCTCTGTTGTATTTATCTGTTTCCACCATATCCCCGTATTTTTTTCGCATTGATACGGAAATTCTAATTTCGTCATTACTGCGATGGGAATTTGACGGGTTATTCCTTTGCTTATTCTTTTTCTTAGCCATTTTTATCTTCTGTTATGTTGAAATGGTATATTTCTATATTCTTGTTCCCACCCAATTAACTCCTGTCGGACAATTTTTTTAAGCTATAAGCCAATATAACCGTCAGGGCTGTAACGATCAGCATAAGGAGTTCCACAATAACGATATTGGCAATTATGCCTCTTTGATAAAGTGCGGCAGGAACGTCCAGTAACGCATGGAGCAATATTGCCGTTGGGAAGAGCCATATTTCCCTTTTCATTTTTACAGAAGCAAAAACTATGACCGAAGCGGCGGTATGGAACGTCATTGCGATAAGCCTTTCGACAACGTTCATAAGTGCGTCACCCATGCTTACCTGAGAAAGAGCGGTAAGCTGCTGCGTCAGAGCAAGCTGTGCTTCAGCTGACGGAATACTGTCAAAAAGAAATTTCGTACCGAGAGCATTGATAGAAAATGCGAGTGCGGCATAGGAAAGCATATTTACTCCGACAAGCATTATCGCCTCAAAGCCGCCATGACCCAAGCCGTACATTACAGCGTTTTTCGGATCGGATTCGTTTTTGCAGAAGCATCTGAATACTATATAGCGTGCAGTTTCCTCAAAGATCCCTGCACAGAGTGCGCCGTAAAGGACGTATAAAACCGTACTTTTCGAAACAAGAGGGAGCATAACGCTATGAAGCAGCTGTTCCAGAATAAGCGCCGCCACCGCAAACGTACCTGCTCCAATAAAAGCATAGCGAAGCTTAACGTCCTTATTCTTTATTTTAAAAATCACAACAGCAGCTATCGGCAAAAGCAATGCGATCAGACCTGCTGTTAAAAACGCAGAAATTGTCTCCGATGAAAATTTCAGTTCATTCATTTTCTTTTGCCCCTTTCACTTTTTCGGAAAGCTCCTTCGGGAAGACCTTTTGATTTGAACAGCAGCATTCTGTCATTCCATTCGTGATTATTGAAAAGATCCTTTTCATAGCAACACCCCATTTATCACATATTTAAAATTCGTTTTATTATAGAAAGCGGTTCATCGGGAACAGACCTTGAAACGCTGTGAATGACCGATTCCATATGAAAAAGCGTTGATATATCATGCAGCTTAGGCTCATCAGCTTCAGACTCGGCATAGAATATGGTTTTTATCTCCGTATTCCTGCGAAGCTTATAGCCGTAGCTTAGTGCAGTAAAAATAACAAGCGGAAGAGCCTTATTTCCAAAGGTTATATCGGCAAAAAGCTCCTCATCATCGCCTATTGCTTCTATAAGCGATTCAAAAATGCGTTTTTGCTTTTCGGGAGCTTCCTCGCCCGAAATTCTTATTTCCGTAAGCTCATAACGAAAGCCCCTTTCCTGTGCAAGCTTTTTCAGCTCCATCATAAGGGTTAAAAAATTCGATCTTGTACCCTCTGAATTTTCAGTGATTATCAGCGTAACATTGACCATATCGTCCTGTTCAGCAGTAAGCCTTATCGGGAGAAGCATAGGGAAGGCAGTTTCAAGCTCAACCTCGTTATTGCGATAGCATTTTTTCTCTGCACGTTCATTCGGCAATGCAAATATATATTTTTTCATAACAGCACCATCAATCAATATGTATTCCGGTTATGCAATCCTCCATACGGAGCTTATTTATCGCATAATCAAAAAGCTCGCTCGTTTTTCCTACTGCGGCAACATACTTAAGCTCAATATGACCGTCCTCGCCTACCTCGATTCCCGATGAGATTATTGTTATCGAAAGCTTGGAAAAAAGCTCTTCAACTGTCCGAGCGGCTTCATTTACATTACTTGATGTAAGGCAAATATACTTTGTTTCCGTATGACGAAGAATGATTTTCTTGCCCGAACGCAGAGTGAAATATATAATCAGGGAAGAAACGGCGGCGGCACTGTAAAAACCTGAGCCGCAGGTGATACCAACACAGGAAACCGCCCATAGGCTTGCCGCAGTGGTAAGTCCTTTTACGCTGAATCCTTCTTTTATTATAGTTCCTGCACCGAGAAAACCGATTCCGCTTATGACCTGAGCGCCAAGACGTGTCGGATCGATATTCATTATGCCGTCATACCGCATACAAACATGATCAGAGGTTATCATCATCAGAGCCGCACCAATACAGACAAGAACGTGCGTCCTTATTCCGGCAGGACGGTTTATATGCTCGCGTTCGTTTCCGATAAAAGCACCAAGCATAAATGCGAAAATCAATCTTAGCGTAGCCTTGACAAGAAAAGCCATATTCGCAGAGCTTATCAATGAATCTATTAATTTTTCAATCATAGCCACCCTCCCAGCTTAGTTTATAATACCATAAAATACTATTTAAATCAAGAATTTTGCAAAAAAAGCCCACTCATATCTGAGCAGGCTTAATATTATGATTTAATGTATACCTTTTCCTTCAGCAAAGCTATCCGACGATCGGCAGACAGCATATGCCGCAGCTGCACCTATGATCGCTCCAACGATAACATCTGTCGGAAAATGAACATAAAGATACAACCGTGAAAAAGCAGTCAACACGGCAAATATCCAGAAAAGCACTCCCGTTTTTTTGTTGAAGTGATAAACCGTTACCGCCGCCGCAACCGCTGAAAGCGTATGCCCTGATGGAAAGGAATAATCGCTCGGGATATTAATAAGCATTTCTATGCCGTCATTTATCCAGCAGGGCCTTTCCCTTTGAAAGATATTTTTTAACAGCAGATTTCCGATGATCGCACCCGTGGCGAGTGACGAAAGCAAGGTTGCTCCGCATCTGCGGTATTTCTTCCATATGAGCATAATAACCGCCGCAGCTATCCATACAAGTCCTTTGTTTCCGAGCGTTGAAACCGCTGTCAGAAGAATATCAAGAAAACCGCAGGACAGCTTTTCACGAATAAAATCAATTATAAGGAAGTCAATTTTTTCGATAAACTCCAAGTTTTATCCTCCGAAAAATCAGAAGCCTGAAGCTGAGCTGAGCAGCTTTTCCATTTCTGTCTTATCTGAGCAGTATTCAAGAGCTGTTTCGTAAGAAATAATGCCTCTCTTATAGTATTTAACAAGAGAATCGTTTATTGTACTCATGCCCTGACGAACGCTCTGCTGCATAGTAGATTCGATCTGCGGAATTTTATTTGTACGGATAAGGTTCTTGATAGCGTCAGTTCCGAGCATAATTTCGACAGCCGCAACTCGACCCTTTTTATCGGCAGTCGGAACGAGTGTCTGCGCGATAACGCCCTGGATCATATTTGCAAGCTGATTTCTGACCTGATCGTGAGAATGAGCAGGGCAGGCGTCGATAATTCTGTCGATAGTTTGAGCTGCACTTGAAGTATGAAGCGTACCGAAAACAAGATGTCCTGTTTCAGCGGCAGTCATCGCAAGTGAAATTGTTTCATAATCACGCATTTCGCCGAGGAGGATAACATCCGGGTCTTCACGCAAAGCACTCTTAAGGGCATTGCTGAAGGTATCGATATCTCTGCCGATCTCACGCTGGTGGATGGTAGCCTTCTGCGGAGTATATCTATACTCAACAGGGTCTTCAATAGTTATGATATGGCAGGGACGGTTAGCGTTGATATATTCGATAATTGCGGAAAGAGTGGTAGATTTACCCGAACCTGTAGGACCTGTTACAAGGACAAGTCCTCTCTTTTTCTGTGCAAGAGTTGTTATAGACTGTGGAAGCTTAAGATCCTCAAGAGTGAGTATGGACGAATTGAGAAGTCTTATGCTGCAGGCAAGTCTGCCGCTCTGACGGAAAACATTTACACGCTGTCTTGCTCCGTTATCAAGCTCAAAGCTGAAATCAAGATCGTGACCCTCTGTAAGATATTTTTCCTGATCGGCTGTAAGTATCGATAGAATAGTACGATTTACAACGGTATCGCTTAGGTTGCCGAAGGGCTGAAGCTCACCGTTTACTCTGATAACTGTGGGAGCGCCTACTGTAAGATGAATATCGGAAGCATTGCGTTCTCTTGCTTCCATAATAAATTCCTTGAATGTCATAGATTATTATTCCTTTCTGATGTTACTTGATCTTGAACTGTATTCCGCTTGATGAGAGATAAACTTCATTCGACATATTGGCGATACGCTGATTTACCGCACCGATTATTTCACGGAAGGCTCTCTGCTCGGGATTTTCGGGAGTTACAGAGAAGCCTGTTTCGATGGTAATAACGATCATGCTTCCGTCTATGACCATTATCTGGTTATACATTTCCATAATATCGTCAATAACTTTTTTCTCAATGCTTTTCTGCATTTCAAGATCAAGCTTTGACGGATCGGGACACATACGCTGTATCATTTTTGACGTATAAGAAGCAAGGCTGTCGAAAATGATGAACTTATGGTCTGTTATACGCTCAACAGGATTTTCGTCAGCGCCTGTCTGGATATCCCATTCAACATAATTCTGTTTATTGCCGTATTCGATACGTCTTTTTGTATCCTCATCAATAGCGTCGGCTGTGCATAGATAGAGAACATAATCGCAGGCTGAAAAATATGAAACAGCCCATCTGGATTTTCCGCTTGCAGCTCCGCCCGTTACAAGAATTGTTTTTGACATTGCTAAAGTACCTTCCTTTCAGCTATTGGGTTAAATCAAAAAATGAATTGTTGAATATATTTTAACACACTTGAACAAAATTTACAAGTTTTTTTATTATTTTTATGATATGAACCTGATTTTTTGTGATTTAATAATAATTTTTAGTGAAATAATTTCGCAAAATGACGGACAATGCCTAAATTTTCTCACCATTTTTTATCTTCCGAGGCACAGTACATACCCTTTTTCAACGCGCGAAGCTCAACGAAGCAGCCGCATTTCCTGCATATCCCGTTTTCTAGTTCGTCACATTCCCTGCATATCGCCAGCCTTTGCGAATATTCCTCCTCCAAAATGCGCTTGTCCGAGGGAAATTCCCTTATATATTGCTTTATATCCTCATAAACTTCGTCAAAATCAAGCTCGTCTATAAGACAGCGTTTGCATTTTTTTTTCGTCATATTACTTTTTTAAGATAACGGAAACAACGCTGTGACGGGGCAATGTAACCGTAAGCCTGCCGTTTTCGATAATATATCCGTCATAAGCAGTCGGAGCGACATTTTCAGCTGAATCAAAGCTGTTATGAGCGTGGATCTCGGCGGAAAGTATCCTTGCAGAAGCTTCAGCTGCTGACATTCCGTCAACGGCAACGCTGTAATCCTCATCAAGAGAGCAGTTTGCAAGAGTTATAAGTATATCGCCATCGGAATTAACAGAAGCCGAATGTGAAACGGCAGGTATTTTACAGCCGTCAAAGCCTGTCTGAGCCTGTTCAAGCTCGCTTTCAAGAAGCTCTGCGCCCTGATGGCCGCTGTACATTTCAAAAACGTGATATGTCGGTGTGAGAAGCATTTTTTCACCCTCTGTGAGTATGACAGCCTGCAAAACGTTCACCGCCTGTGCAAGATTAGCCATAACAACACGGTCGGAATGTTCGTTAAAAATATTAAGGCTTACAGCTGCAGCAATTGCGTCACGCATTGTATTCTGCTGATACAAAAAGCCTGGGTTAGTACCCTTTTCAACATCGAACCAGCAGCCCCATTCATCTACGATAAGACCAATTTTATGCTCCGGGTCATACTTTGTCATAATTTCGTCATGACGTGTTATAAGCTCATCCATGCGGAGCGTTGATCTTATAGTGCGGTAATATTCCTCATCGGTAAAATCAACAGCGTCACCCTTTTTCGACCAGTCGCCGCTCGGTACAGTATAATAATGCAGAGAAATAGCCTTTGTATGCCATTCATTAAGGCTGCTCATAAGAACCTCTGTCCAGTGATAGTCGTCAGCGTTCGGACCGCAGGCTATTTTATAAAGCTCGTTTCCGCTGTAATTCCTGCAAAAGGTCTGATAACGGCGGTATTCATCGGCATAATATTCAGGACGCATACTTCCGCCGCAGCCCCAGTTTTCATTGCCTATACCGAGATATTTCAATCTCCATGGCTTTTCGCGTCCGTTCTTTTTCCTAAGCTCCGTCATAGGTGAAACAGCGTCGGATGTCATATATTCGACCCATTCCGAAAGCTCCTGAACAGTTCCGCTGCCGAGATTTCCTGCAATATACGGCTCACAGCCAAGCTCCTCGCAAAGGCTCATAAATTCGTGTGTTCCGAAGCTGTTATCTTCCGTGACCTGACCCCAGTTGGTGTTTACCAGCTTCTTGCGCTCCGTTTTTTCGCCTATCCCGTCCTTCCAATGGTATTCATCGGCAAAGCAGCCGCCGGGCCAGCGAAGTACGGGAATTTTTATCCTTTTAAGAGCCTCGATAACATCGGTTCTTATACCGTTTTTATTAGGAACCGACGAATTTTCGCCGACATAAATTCCGTTGTAGATACATCTGCCAAGATGCTCGGAAAAATGGCCGTAAATCTCACGATTGATGTGACTTTTGGTATTTTCAGAAAGTCTTAAAGCAATTTTTTTCATAACAAAGCTCCTTTTATGTATTTTTTACTAT
>CAZUDC010000052.1:0-8941 GCA_964619105.1 uncultured Ruminococcus sp. | reverse complement strand
AGAAATAAAAAAATCTACATTCTTTTTCTGGACAATAAGACTCATGGCTCACAAACAGGAGTAATAGCAGACGGATATGAGAATGTATATGTAGATTGTGTTAATCCATTGCTGAATGATTTTGACAGACTTGACCGATTTATATTATCAGCTGTCGGAGAAAGAAGTGAATGCAATGCTTGATAATATCCTGAGTAGACTGGGCATATATGATTTAATAGATGTACTTTACACACGAACATTTATATTAGTAACATTATGGTTTTCAAAGTACAACAATGGCAATTACATTGGAGCATATCAGGATTTTAACATGGCAAAATGTATTGCAGAGAAAAATAATATGAATGGACTTGTTGAAATGATTGATGTATATTTGCCAAAACTGAGAGAAAGGAGCTTTTGATGGATAAACTTCTTGACGCTACAATGAATTTTCTTTATTGTAATGAGGAAAATATGGATGAAGAACAGGCTGAAATTATACGTTATGGTCTGGAGCTGTTTTATCTAAAAGCATTCTTTTTCCTTGCAACTATAGCCATTGGCATACTGATGGGAAGCTTTTGGGAGAGTCTTGTTTTCACTGCTTTGTTATCAGGTATCAGAACTATGGCAGGCGGATTTCATGCAAATACGAGAATGCAATGCTTTATAATGTCCATGTTGACATTTACGTGTGTACTTATGATTCTTAAACTTGCAGCTGTATATAATGTTATTCTGATACCTCTCACCGTATTAGCTGTCATATCCTCACTTGTTATATGGAAATTTGCGCCTATTGATACTGAAAATAAGCCGCTTGAAGATGATGAAATTGCTGTTTTTCGTAAAAAGGCACGAGTAATGCTCATTATTGAAATTAGTATCTCAGTTGCGGCGTATCTTATTGGCTTTATTAGCGTAGCGTGTTCTGCATTGTTAGCACTTATAGTAACGGGCATATTAATGTCAGCAGAGTTGCTTAATAAAAAACGAAGGTAGGAAATCCTATGGTAAATAAAGATTTCGGTGAGTATGTTCGTAAACTGCGAACCGAAAGAAATTATTCCCTAAAGCAGCTTGCAGAAGAAGTTAAAATTACTCCATATTACCTCAGTTATATTGAAAGCGGTAGAAAGACAAATCCCAATCAAAGGATTATTGCTAGAATGTTTGTTGTTCTGAAAATGAGCAAATCAGAGATTGAACATTTTTTAGATCTTCATGCTAAAGCAAATGGAATTGTCAGCTATGATATAGCCGAATATATAATGCAAAATGATGATATTCGTGAGGAAATTCGTTCAGCAAGAGATAAGCAAGGAGCTTCACCGAATTGGGAAGATTTCATAAAGAATTTTATAAAATGATATATTACGGGTAATCCCGTTATATATTTTGCAGTAGGGTTGACTAGCGAGTCAACAGCGGAGGTGAAAATTTGGTAGCTGTAAACACTTGTTTGAATGTTTGTAAAACAAAGAAAATACGATGTCCTGTTTGCAGGGGGCGTATTTGCGATTTAGTTATTGATGATGATATACATTGCAGACATAAATACAAAGTGATTTCAGATGAGGAAAGTAAAAGCAACATAACAATAAAATGCCAAAAATGCGGTTTAATTGTTGGCATAGCGATATGTCAGCAGGATATAAAATAAATACAATAAAATCAAGATACTTAGTACAGGTATCATCCTCTCTGAGTAAATAGGGATTAAAGGATAGAAACTTAACAGGTAGCTTTTAAAGCTATAGTCAGGTTTCTATCCTTTTTTGTTTATACAGATATGACCTTTCTGCTTTAAAAGCGGAAAGGTCATTTTTATGTTGATTTTTAAATGGCAGCCATACATAGCACGTTATCCTTAACCGGAAATTTGATTCAATTTAGAACTTTATCAAATTTTCGGAGGTAATCACAATGATTAAAAAGAAACGTGTAATTGATTTTGTAAAGATAGGTGAAAATACAAATATTGTTAAGCTGTCAAGTGCTTATGACGCTAACTGCTCTATGTAGGAATTTGAAACCGTAGATGATAGAACCCTACAATGTATGCTTGATTCGGAACGTGAAATGGATTCGTTTCAGCGTAATGAACGCAACCACGTAGTAAGTCTGCCTGAAGATGAGGTTAAAGCTGCAAAAATGGGAGTTGTTACTGTTTCAGTTGAAGAAAAATATTTTTCTGAATATGACGCTGAGCAGATTAATGAGATATTGGATGTGTTAAGTAAGCTTACATACCGTCAGCGAAAGAGAATTTATATGAAATTCTGTTTGAAAATGACCTACACAGCTATTGGTTTGTCGGAAGGAGTTGCACCTGCATCGGTTCAGGAAAGCTGTGAGCGTGCATTGAAAAAACTGAGTGAGTATAGTGATATTTTACAAAATACTACGATAAAAACATGGACTGATTTATTGGTTTGAACGATTTTGAGAAAACATTCTCAGAAAACCCTAAAAAAACGCTGTTTTTTTTCCTTATGGGTGAAAGGCAAAAATAATCCTTTCAACTCTGAATGGAAAGGAGGCAGAGAATATGCACGGAGATGATGTAGCAAGTGCAGGCGTAAGCGTATCAACGCAAATCGTTTCAAAGGCAACCGAAATCCTTTTGGATATGCTTAAGGTTGCAATCGAAAAGGAACGAGAAGCCGCACGGCTGAAGCAGTCCGAAAATCAGGAAACGGTATTGTCCGGCGGCGAGGTGACATACCAAAAGCTGAAAGAGGGCGGCGAGGTAACAATGCTCCCATCGTTTGCAAAAGACGATTACGGAGAATTTCTCAAACGGGCAAAAGAAATGGACATTCCTGTTGCGGCGATACAGGAACACGGCAAGGAAAACACGCTTTCACTTTTCTTCAATGTGAAAGACAAGGAAGCTGTGAATGCTATTGTTCAGGATATTGTCCGAGAGAAGCTGAAACAGCCTGAACAGACCGAGCGTATGATTACCATTGAAAAGGAACAGGTTGAGGGTTTCCAGATGTATTGCAGTGACCACGACATACCTGTGAATTTTATGGAAACGCAGAACGGCGTCAAGTGCATTTTCGGTGCTGCTTATGAAAAGCAGATGGAGGCGGCTGTGGAGAATTTCAAAAAGCTCCACAGCGAGCTTGCAAAAACCGAAATTGATGTGCAGAAAGATTCCAAAGGAAAGCTGAAAATCACATTCAGCGATACCGAGCAGGGCAAAAAGGTTACAATGAATTTCTGTACGAAATCCAAAGTGGAACGTGTCTTGCAGGAACGGCTTGGGTTTAGTCAGGTCAAAGCGGTTGAAGCGGCGAACGCACTTACCGCAAAGCTGTCAGACCAACAGCTTGGATACTATTTAAGCGGTTCAAGACAGCTTGAGCAGATGGCTTATTACGAAAAGGACATCAAGTTTGAAAACGAGAATGTTCTGACGGATAAGTTCTCATTTGCGAAAATGCAGTTTCAGGAGGAAGATACTCCGAAGCTCACCATTACAGATGAGCGTGGACATTTTGTTGTCCTTTCTGCAAACACACGGGACAGAGCCGAGATTGAAAAAAGTATCCGTCAGCATTTAAAGGTTGAGGATACGGAAACGGTCAAGGCAATCATGACAAAAGCCGAAAGGCTTGGCTTTGTCGATGAGCCGAAACAGGTTCAGTTCAAGGAGTTCCTTATTGAGCGTGAAACACAGTCCGCATTTACGGTGCGTGGCGGTTCTACGGTAGTCAGACTTGATTTATCCGACAAGGAAACCGCAAGGAAGCAGCTTATGGACAGCTTTGGAATGACAGCGGCAAAGGCAGATAAAATCATCGACAAGGCACAGAAGCAGACAGTTGTAAACAATCTGCTGAAAAAGGCTAAAGCAAAGGCGGCGTTGACAGCCGACGCTATCAAGCATAAAAAGCTGGATAGGGGGTCACGGCGGTGAGCCACCGCAGGCAATTCGCATTTAGTTCCTGAGAAACTAAGGTTTGATTCTCGGAAATGAAGTTGCTGAGGAGGTGGTACAACTTTGAGCCGAGTAGCAAAAAAGCCTGATTTCGTTACAATCAGCATTTATGTGGTACTTGCCGTATTTGTCATTTATTTTGCAACAGCATTGGGAACTTGCTTTGACCTTTCTCTTGATGAAGAAGGAAAAGCCGATTTTGACAAGCTTGCAAACAGCTTGGAAACAACCCTTATGGATACCGAGCTTGTCTTTGAACAGGTTAAGGCTGGCGGCAATGCGTTAATGTTTCCTTTGTTTACCGCTTTCGGTATCGGACTTTACGCCCTTATGAAAGTAACAGGCAAGAAGAAGTTTCACCGAAAGGGCGAGGAACACGGTTCTTCAAGGTGGGCGAACAAGAAAGAAATAGCTTCGCTTCTGGACAAGCCGCCTAAGAGGAAAAAGGGCGAAAAGAAACCTCGTGACCAGCCTAAGCCGAAAAAGGGCGAGTTCGTTATGGACAATAACATTATTCTCACGAATGATGTGAAAATGTCCCTTAACACAAGGCAGACGAGGAAAAACCTCAATGTTATGGTAATCGGCGGTTCAGGTTCGGGTAAATCCCGTTTCTATGTAAAGCCGAACCTTATGCAGGCAAACACAAGCTATGTCTGCACCGACCCTAAAGGCGAGCTACTTCGCTCTACGGGAAAAATGCTGGAGAGCTACGGCTATAAAATAAAGGTGTTCAACCTTATTGATATGGCTCACTCTCACAATTACAACCCGTTCAACTACATTTATGACGTTGACGGAAATTACAGTGCAACCGCTGTAATCAAGATGGTAAACGTCTTGATGAAGAACACCTCAAAGGAGGGCGGCGGTGGAGGCGACCAGTTCTGGGGTGCGACACGTTCCGTATTGAAAAGATACGGCACTATATAAATAAAAGAGCGTAACAGTTATGTATAGGAGAACTGAAAATCCGAGAGGTGGAATGAAGCAGTAACGTGCGGAAACGCCTCCCTTGATACTCCGAACGGCATTGGCAGGAAACTGCTTTTGTCGTAAGCTCGGTAAAGTCGGCAGAGAGATACCGTAAGAAAGCAATGCTTTTACGAAAGCTGTTCAGAGGTGAATGGTGTATCCTATATGTCGGAGGTCTATAAAATGTATATGGTAAGAATGACGGAAACGTCTGACGAAACTGCGAATGTACGGGTCTATAATGGGACGGTGCAGAAATGTATCGGGTGTTGAAAAAACAAGATCGTGAGGTAAAGTAAAAGTCCCAAATATGAAATACCTTACTTTGTTACAGGCAAAGTCAAGCGGTCAGGCTCATAGCAGATACCTAAGTGCATATGTAAAGATAGGATTTTCGGAACGTGGCAGCCTACAATACGCAAATTGCGGTACAGACGAAGAATAATAAGCTGTTTTAATTGTGGGCAAAGTGGTGGCATTACCGATGATGTTTTCTGTAATGGGAAACGTAGGAACAGCCACAAGTCGATATTGCAAAAATAGTTATAGGTGTAAAAATTCATAGCTTCCCGTAAGACTAAGAAAAACAATCCCGAAAGGGGGCGTTGCCTATGACAAAGCAAAAGAAACTAAGACATTCAGAATATTACAATCTGCAGGAAGTTTTTGATAAGTTGTATGCACACAGCAAACAAGGTGAAGTTTTCACTAATCTTATGGATATAATCCGTGATGAAAATAATATAAGGCTGGCATACAGAAATATCAAGAGAAACGCAGGCAGTAATACGGCAGGAACAGACGGTATCACAATAAAGGATATCGAAAAGCTTAATGCCGAAAAATATGTTGAAATTATTCAGCGAAAATTAGCGTATTACAAACCTAAACCCGTAAGAAGAAAAGAGATTGCAAAGCCAAACGGCGGCACACGTCCGTTAGGTATTCCCACAATAATTGACAGACTTGTTCAGCAATGTATTTTACAGGTTTTAGAGCCAATTTGCGAGGCGAAATTTCACGAAAGAAGCAACGGTTTCAGACCTAACAGGTCAGCAGAACACGCCTTGGCACAATGCTATAAAATGATACAACAGATGAATTTACATTATGTTGTTGACGTTGATATTAAAGGCTTTTTCGACAATGTCAATCACGCAAAGCTGATAAAGCAAATGTGGACAATGGGAATAAGGGACAAGCAGTTAATATGTATCATAAAGGAAATGCTGAAAGCTCCTGTTATTTTGGAGAACGGAAGCATCATCTATCCCGAAAAAGGAACGCCGCAGGGTGGTATACTATCACCGCTTTTAGCGAATATCGTTCTGAATGAGCTTGACTGGTGGGTATCGGGGCAATGGGAAACCATTCCGACCAAAACAGCAAAAACTCACTATAAAAAAGACGGCTCAATGGATAATAGGAAGAAATATACGTCCTTGCGTAAACACAGCAATCTCAAAGAAATGTATATCATAAGATATGCTGACGACTTTAAATTTTTTTGCAGAAAACGTAGTGACGCCGACAAAGTTTTCATTGCCGTAAAGCAATGGTTGAATGATAGGTTAAAACTGCAAGTAAGTGAAGAAAAATCAAAGGTCGTAAATCTCAAAAGGAACTATTCTGATTTTCTTGGATATCGGATAAAAGCTATTCCTAAAGGCGGCAAATATATAGTCGGGTCGCATATGTCGGAAAAGGCTCTGAAACGAGAAACGGAAAAGCTGACAAATCAGATAAAGTATATCGAATATCCGAAAAACGATAAAGAGGAAGCATTGGCAGTGAGTCTGTATAACTCAATGGTATGGGGAATACATAATTACTACCGCTATGCGACAAACGTAAATACTGATTGTCGCAAAATACAATTTCGGATAAACAGTCTGATGAGGAACAGGTTACGGGACAGGGTCAAGAAAAACGGCACAATAAAAAGTGATTATGTTCGAAAAAACTATGGCGCAAGCAAACAGGTGAGATATATCGGCGGTATTGCAGTATGTCCGATAGGGTATATACAAACTAAAAATCCTATGTACAAGAAATCAATTATCTGCAAATATACTGAAGAAGGGAGAGAGGAAATTCATAAAAACCTGAAATTCAATGAGTTCAAGACAACGGTATTACATATGCTGGTAACAGCACAAATACCAAACAGAAGCGTTGAATATATGGACAACCGAGTTTCACTTTATGCGGCGCAATGCGGAAAATGTGCGGTAACAGGAAAAGACTTATGGATAGATGAAATCCATTGTCATCATATAAAACCGGTAAATCAGGGCGGAACAGACGAGTATGGAAATCTTGTAATCATACACAGTGATGTTCACAAATTGCTACACGCAACTTCCGATGAAACGATTAGTTATTATCTTGAAAAGGTAAATCCGAACAGTACAATGCTGAATAAAATCAATAAATTACGCAAATTGGCGGGTAATACCGCAATATAAGTTTCAAACGCTTTGAAATTTACACTAATCTGACAAAAATGCAATACCGATGGAACGCCGTGTGCGGTGAAAGTCGCACGCACGGTGTGGAGCAGGGGAAAATTCAGAGATTATTTCAAAGAATTACCTATTGCTATATGACTCCACAAAGGCACTTTTGGCGGCACTTTGTTTCTATCTTGTTGAGTGCGAGGATAAATCAATGCAGAATTTTTCAGAGGTTATGAAGCTTCTGAAAAAAGCGGAGGTTAAAGAGGGCAGCGATGATTATCAATCCGACCTTGACCTTATCTTCGACGCACTTGAATTTCCCGAAAAGTATCAGACAGAGGAAGCTGAACACAATGAGCAGTTCAAGAACCTGAACCTAATTGACCTTGCAAAATCAGCGAAGCCTGCAAGCAGATATATGTGTCTGAAATACTACAAGGATTTCAAAAAGGCGGCAGGCGATACAGCAAAATCTATCCTTATTTCTACTGCGGTAAGATTGCAGGCGTTCAATATTCCCGAAGTTATGGATTTGACCTGCTGTGACAATATTCACCTTGAAATGATAGGTGATGAAAAGACGGTTATGTATATCATTATTCCGTCCTCAGACGATACTTTCAACTTCTTGGCGGCGATGATGTACACACAGCTTTTCGATGTTCTGTATGACAGAGCAAATTTCAAGCACGGCGGCAGACTTCCTTTTCACGTCCGCTGTCTGTTGGATGAGTTCGCAAATCTGGGACAAATTCCTCGATTTGAGGAGCTTCTGGCAACAATGCGTTCTATGGAGATTTCTGCAAACGTCATCATACAGAACCTTTCGCATTACAGGTATTGCAGAAAATCGAAGCCGAGAACCGCTATGCAACTCCCGAAGAACAGTCGGTTATGGCAAAATATGTAGGCTGGGGCGGTATTCCGCAGGCATTTACAACAGACAGAGCCGCCGAAAGATTAGGCGGTAATTTAGGCGAAGCTGCACCAAGCGGCTGGGAAACCGAGCAGAAACAGCTTCGTGAACTTCTTTCTCCCGAAGAATACAAGGCGGCGAGAGCTTCAACACTTACAAGCTTCTATACACCTCCCGAAGTTACCGACGGTGTATATCAGGCACTTTCGCGGTTCGGTTTTGAGGGCGGCAACGTACTTGAACCGAGTATGGGTGTAGGTAATTTTTTCTCAAAAATGCCTGAAAATATGCGTGACAATTCCCGTCTTTATGGTGTGGAACTGGACAGCATTTCGGGCAGAATCGCACAGCAGCTTTATCCAAAGGAGCGTATTCAGATTAAAGGCTTTGAGCAGACTTCTTTCAATAATAACAGCTTTGATGTTGTTGTGGGTAATATTCCTTTCGGAGATTACCGTGTCAGCGATAAAGCCTATGATAAGCATAATTTCAAGATACACGATTACTTTGCCGCAAAGTCTGTTGATAAAGTGAAGCCGGGCGGAGTAGTTGCTCTTGTCACAAGCAAGTTCACTATGGACAAGCTGAATGAAAAGGCAAGACGATACCTTGCTGAACGCTGTGACTTGCTGGGAGCAGTAAGACTTCCGAATA